>CAJZFM010000170.1 GCA_915070235.1 uncultured Capnocytophaga sp.
ATGACCTTGAGATCAATGTCCCCAGTATCCAGATTATCCATCGCCTTTTGGAGCGTATAAAAACCTTACAAGAAGAAAACCAAAAACTAAGAAGAAAATAATAACCCAATAACCTAAAAATCTAATGATAAGAACAATAACTTTCCTATGTGCCTGCTTGTTACTACTGGCGGGCTGTGGTCGCTCTCTGCCTGTGGTTAAGGGAGATGATCAAGTAATTTCTAAAGAAAGAAAACTCCCTGCTTATACCCAAATCAAATTAGAATGTGGGGCTGATATAGTCCTTACTCATGGCCAAGTAGGGGATATTACTGTTAAGGCCTCCCAGAATATGGAACCCTATGTGATAACAGAGGTGTCCAGCGGAGTACTTACAGTGAAAATGTCACCCGATTTTGCGTACCAATTTACAAAAAAGTTAGAGATTTGTATCCCTATAGATGAGTCCCTAACTCAAATTGCTGTACAGGGTTCAGGTGATATTAACTCTTATGAGCAATTACAGGTCAGAGATCTTACTTGCAATGTGTTAGGTAGTGGTGATGTAGAGCTCTCTCTACAGGCTGAGTCTTTATCTTTTTCAGTCAAAGGTAGTGGAGATATAAAAGTCAAAGGAACCACCGAAACCCTTAGCGTTGCCATTGCAGGTAGTGGTGACTTTGATGGTGATGCTCTTCAAGCCAAGCAAGCAACCGTTTCTGTCAGAGGCTCTGGCGATGTGGATCTCTTTGTTACCGAACAGCTTTCAGCAGATATTCGAGGTTCAGGGGATATTACAATCAAAGGAAATCCTAAAAAGATAGATGTACAAACCAAAGGGAGTGGCAAGGTAAGATATCTATAACTATACTTCACTTCTCTTCTTCAGGAAAGAAACGAGGAAAATCCCTATCCCTACAAAAGCGCAGAGGCGTGCTATATAATCTCCATAGCGTACATAAGTGGTTAGCTGGTTATTGGCCAAGACAGTACCCCTTAGCACACCTTTTTTCCCATAACCCAAGGAGCTAATGATTTCCCCACGCTGGGAGATAAAGGCAGAAATACCTGTATTGGCACTTCGGGCTATACTCTTGCGGGTCTCTATGGCTCTTAGTCGGGTATAGCTCAGCAGTTGCTTGTATCCTTGGGTATCTCCCCACCAAGCATCATTGGTAAGGACACCTAAGAATTGAGTACCTTGCTTTACATATTGGCCAACGTATTCCCCATAGATAGATTCGTAACAGATTACAGGAGCAACCTTCTCCTCGGATAAGGAGCTAAGAACAGAGGGTGTCTCTTGGGTAGTCTTTACGGCAACTGTACCCCCTAAGTCTATCATGATATCACCTAAGATAGGTTTTAAGAGGGATTGCAGTGGCATATTCTCTACTCCAACGACCAATTTTGACTTGTGGTGAAAGCCCATAATCCCAAAGGAGTTGAGCAGAAAGGCACTATTATAGTCATTGAACCAATAGTTCTGTGCAGGGTTATAGTTGGTTTGAGGGGCTATCTTGCTTTTATCTGTAACTACTTGGTAGATAGCCGTTCCCATTACCCAATTAAGCTGTGGGTGTTCTTCTAAGAACGTATGTAAGGGGGCTAATTCTTTGTTTTGTGATACTTCCTCTAATCGGTAGACGCCTTGCGAGATAACGGTCTCTGGGGTGAGTACAAAGTGGGTATTCTCAGTAACACCTTCCTTGGCAAGGGTAAGCAATAGGCTTATAGTCTCCCCATTGGAAAGGCTGTATTTCTCCTCATAAGGGTCTATATTGGGTTGCAGGGCAACCACCTCTATAGGAGTGCCTTTTTCTTTATAGCTGATATATATGCCCCAAGAGAGCGCGATAGGTAGTAACACCAGCAGACTTATCTTGGCTATACGCTTGTAAAACAATCTTTTATCCTTTGTTTCTAAAAAGAGGCGTAGCGAGTGGAATAGCAGTATATTGACCAGTAGCACCCAAAGGCTTCCTCCGAAAATCCCCGTATATTCGTACCATTGTATCCAAGTGATATTTTCAGAAAAGACATTCCCTAAAGAGAGCCAAGGCCAAGAGAAATCCCAATGGTGGTGGAATTTTTCAAAGGCTATCCATATGGCAATGAGGAAGATACTACTTACTTTTGCCGTATTTCGCTTGGTTACCAAGTGATAAGCGAGGAAGACCAAGCTCATCAGTAGGCTATTGACCAAAAGAGCAAAGAGCGCCCCTACCACTGTGGAGTTCCATATCCACCAAGTGGTAAGTGTATTCCACAGAAGAAAGCTAAGATAGGAGAGGAGGAACACCTTTCTCTTACATGCTTTTCCCATGCTACGCAACTGGTATTCTACTAACAGCAAGGGTACCCAAGCGACAAAAACAAACAAGGAAATACCATAAGTAGGCCAAGCGATGGCTAATAAAAAACCTGAAAGGAGGGCTAAAAGTAGATGCTTCATGTCAGTTAAGAAAAATATCTTTTTTACGAATGAGACTTTAGGAATGTTTTTACCTTTTCCAAATAGGGATAGGGTGTAATGTCCTCCCTGAAGAAGGGAATAAGAGAGCGTAGCTGCTCATACCATAGCTTGGTAGTGGTAGAGAGTTTGTCTTTATATCCCAGAATATCAATGGCTTGTGCGATCGTAATGGCTTCTATAGTTATGACTTCAAAGGTGTTTTCTATGACCTTGTGAGTAATGGTTGCGGCATTGGTACCCATACTTACAATATCTTGATTATCATTGTTATTGGGGATACTATGCACATACATAGGGAAAGAGAGTGTTTGGTTTTCGGCAGTGGTGGAGGTAGCGGTGAATTGTATTCCCTGCATACCGAAGTTGAATCCTAACTTTCCAGCATTGACAAAGGCGGGTAGGATTTCATTGATTTTGGGGTTAAGCAAATAGTTCAACTGTCGCTCACAGAGCATACTCAGTCGGGTAATAGCCATCTTGAGTTTGTCCATTTCCAAGGAAATATAATCCCCATGGAAGTTTCCACCATGATACACTTGCTGGGATTTCAGGTCGGTAATAGGATTATCACTTGCTGAGTTGAACTCATGGGTTACAACTTCCTTTGCATACTCAATAGTGTCATATATAGGCCCTAAGATTTGGGGAATACACCTGAGAGAATAGTACTCTTGTACCTTTTCCTTGAAGACAGTTTCCTTATGTTCGCCCTTATATAGGTGTTCGCTTCGTTTCTTGGTCAGTTGGCTATCTACTAAGTAGTCACGCATTCTCTGGGCGATAAGCTGCTGGCCATGGTGCTTTTTAGCAGCATTAAGCTCTTGGGAAAAATGGTCATCATAGGTTTGTACTAATTCATTAATGGCCACCGAGAGCTTGACAGACCAGTCCAATAGCAGCTGTGCATAATGGATATTAACCGCCGCAACGCCAGTCATCACCGAGGTACCATTCATCAGAGCTATTCCCTCACGTAGATGAATCTTCAAGGGAGAGAGCCCTTCCTCGGCGAAAACTTCTTGGGTAGGGCGTCTTTCTCCTTTGTAGAACACTTCCCCTTCACCGATGAGAACCAAAGCCAAATGGGCTAACTGTACCAGATCTCCACTGGCACCTACGCTCCCATGCTGGAAGATTAAGGGGGTGATATCCCTATTGATAAGCTCTTTCATTAGGTGAATGAGGGAAGGGTGTACCCCTGATTTTCCTAATGAAAGTGTATGAAGCCTACATAGAATCGCCGATTTTACAATTTCGGGAGAAAAGTAAGCACCCATACCCGAAGAATGGCTGCGAATGATGTTATATTGTAAGGCTAATTGGTCTTTCTCCTCTATTCGGTACTGTGCCATGGGGCCAAAGCCTGTATTTACTCCATATATAACCTTATTCTTGGAGAATTCCTTTAAGAAGTGATAGCTATCACTTACGATTTTTTCGGTTTCAGGGGAGATTTCTACTTTTTTATGGTTGAAGATAACACCGATAAAATCTTCAAAGGAGGTGGCATGTTGTCCCATTACTTTAAGTTTATTTACAAACAGCAGCAAAATTAAGGAATAATGGGCTATTTTGCAAGGAGAGAGCAGGATTTATTTTCAAGGTAAAAAAACTCAGCCTTCCAAACACAGCACTCAAAACTTTTTTGTACATTTGCCCTTTCAAATAGCATAATTATAACCAGATGAAGAAGCTATGGCTTTTGTTTTTATATCTTTTACCGCTTTGTTCTTGGGCGCAGGAAAAGATATATATAGATGGAGTAGGGAATCCAACCACTAAGGAAAAGGCAAAATTCTATCGTATTATCTCTGAAAAGGACGGACGCTATCATGTGAAGGACTTTTTCTTGGACGGGAAACTCCAAATGGATGCCTATACGACTAAAAAAAACTTTAGAAGTATAGAGGAGCTTATAGGTAAGTTCTCTTTTTATTTTGAAGATGGCAAAATAGAAATACAAGGGGAGGAGAAAAATGGAACTCTCTCTTACAAAGTATATGATCCCAAAGGACGTATAAACACACTCTATCACAAAGAAGGAGAAAATGCTTATATAGAGACTTATAATTATGCTGATAATGCTTATGTGAAAGGGAAAAAGGAATTTAATGTGGTATATTATCAGGAAAATGCAAAGGTAAAAAAGCGAATACAGTTTGAAGAAGATCTGAAAAAGGCAAGAATAGAGAGTTATTATGAGGACGAGGATAATGTACTATTAAAGTATTATGATGAAAAGGGAAAACTCATAGGCTCACGCGCTATAAAGAAGGGCGAAGCTCAAGCGGGCATAGAGGTAGAATACTATCACGCCCCAGCACAGGTAAAAGCAATTACCCAATGGGATACTGCAGGAAATATTATTGATGATAAAGTATATTATCGTTCAGGGAAATTATTTTCTCATAAGAAAGGAGATGAAAAAGAGACAATAGTTACTTTCTATGATGCAAAGGGAAAGAAAATGAGCGAACTTACTTACAAATATGGGGAACCTTACCAAGGAACAGCCTATAGCTTGGACAATGAGGGACTATTGGAGGAAAAAACTATATATAAAGTCGGACATATAGAACAAAATATTGCTTACTACAAGAACGGAAATATAAAACAACAAACAGACTATAGTATTCATCATGATATAGATAAAATCACTTACTATAATAAAAATAAAACGATAATAAAAGGAGAATTATTTTTCAAAGAAGGAGTTTGCTATAGTGGCTACCTCTACAATGATTTGGAAGAGAATGATAGTTATATACGCTACAAAGAAGGCGAGTTTGTAG
>CAJZFM010000171.1 GCA_915070235.1 uncultured Capnocytophaga sp.
GAGTTTTGAGTTTTGAGTTTTGAGTTCTAAGTTAAAACTCAAAATTAAAATAAAAAGGGTTTTCCTAATTGCTTAAGAAAACTCCTTTTATCTTTTTCAATAATTAAAATATGGAAAAACGTTTCATACGAGAGAAACTCTCTTAAATCCTGTTATTTCTACATTGTATCCCTTTACATAGTCAGCTACTTTCTTACTTTCATCTTTGATGTAGTATTGGTCAAGTAGTGCTTTTTCAAGGTCAAGGGTAGTATTGTCATCAATGAAGCGTTGTACTTTTCCAGGAAGGATACGATCCCAAATTTTTTCTGGTTTGCCTTCTGCTTTGAGTTCTTCTTTGGCTTCTTCTTCGGCTTGTTTAAGCACTTCAGGAGTAAGCTGAAGGGCAGAGATGTACTTAGGCACATGTTTTTCAGTTTTTCCAAGGCGACGAAGCTCTTCGTTTTCTTTCACGATAGCAGCGATACGTGCTTCTGTTTCGCTGGCTACGAAAGCAGGATCAAAGTCCTTACTTGAGAGTACGATAGCCCCCATGGAAGCCACTTGCATACATACGTTGCGAGCCACCTCATGAGCCTTATCAATAGCAGCAGAAAGCGAAACTAAGGCAGCAATTTTGTTACCTGCATGAATATAGAAATCCACATAGTTTCCTTCCAATACTTCAAACTGACCGATCTCAATCTTTTCACCGATCACCCCTGTCTGTTCAGTAAGCTTGTCAGCTACAGTAAGACCTTGGAAAGGAGCGGCAAGGAAAGATTCCTTGTCATTATAGTTAAGCGCCAATTCAGCCAATTCATTGGCCAAGGCAACGAAAGATTCATTTTTGGCTACGAAGTCTGTTTCGCAATTAAGAGAGATAATAGCACCCTTGGTGTGAGCAGCATTTACCTTAGCGATAGCAGCCCCTTCAGAAGAATCTCTGTCGGCACGTTTTTCAGCTACTTTTTGTCCTTTTTTACGAAGTATTTCGATGGCTTTATCAAAATCTCCTTCAGCTTCTACTAAGGCATTTTTGCAGTCCATCATACCAGCACCTGTAGTTTGCCTAAGTTTGTTTACCTCAGCGGCAGTAATTTTTGACATATTCTCGTATATTTTTTTAAAAAAAGTGATTATTTAAAGCTATAAATAATCACTTTATGAATTAATAATTTTAGTTTTCAGTATTTTTTTCGTCTACTTTTTCTACTTTTTTGTCTTCGAGACCTTCTTTGATAGCTTCCACTACATAAGTAAGGATTCTTTCAATAGAGCGAGACGCATCGTCATTGGCAGGGATTACATAATCCACCTCACGAGGATCAGAATTAGTATCCACCATAGCGAAGATAGGAATGTTTAATTTTTGAGCTTCTTTGACAGCGATGTGTTCTCTGAGAGTATCTACTACAAAAAGTGCAGCAGGTAGGCGTGTCATATCCGCAATAGAGCCTAAGTTCTTTTCGAGTTTTTCTCTAAGACGGGTGATGTGTAGTTTTTCTTTTTTAGAAAGGGTATCGTAAGTACCATCTTTTTTCATTTTGTCAATAGATGACATTTTCTTCACAGCCTTACGGATGGTAACAAAGTTGGTAAGCATACCACCAGGCCATCTTTCAGTAATGTAAGGCATAGCCACTGAAGTAGCTTTTTCAGCCACGATATCCTTAGCTTGTTTCTTAGTAGCTACGAAGAGGATTTTACGGCCAGAAGCAGCAATTTTCTTAAGTGCTTCATTGGCTTCTTCTATCTTAGCAGCCGTTTTGTATAGGTTAATCACGTGGATACCATTTCTTTCCATATAGATATATGGCGCCATATTAGGGTTCCACTTTCTGGTAAGGTGTCCGAAATGCACCCCAGCTTCTAATAGGTCTTTTACTTCTATTGAATTTGCCATTTTTTTAATAGTTTACGTTCCGTATTAAGAGTTAGCAATACATGGTGGTTATTTGTTCCATAGTATTTGGATGCTAAACTAACTTCCTCAAGAGGGGAATACGGCAATAAATAAATGATTTTAGATAAAATATTAACGTTTTGAGAATTGGAATCTCTTACGAGCTTTCTTCTGACCGAATTTCTTTCTTTCCACCATACGAGGGTCGCGGGTAAGAAGGCCTTCAGGCTTAAGTACTGCGCGGTTTTCCACGTCCAATTCGCATAGAGCGCGAGAGATGGCAAGGCGGATCGCTTCGGCTTGTCCTGTGATACCACCACCATATACATTTACTTTCACATCGTAAGTATCCTCAATGCCAAGCAAAGTAAAAGGTTGTTTTACCTTGTACTGGAGGGTAGGGGTATTGAAATAATCAGTCAAATTTCTCTTGTTAACGGTGATTACACCACTTCCCTCTTTCAAATAGATACGAGCGACAGCGGTTTTTCTACGTCCAATCTTGTGAATTACTTCCATTATTTAAGGTCATTTAGGTTAATAGAAACAGGCTTTTGAGACTCATGGTTATGAGTAGCCCCTGCATATACTTTAAGGTTACGGAAAAGAGCAGCACCTAATTTGTTTTTAGGGAGCATACCTTTTACAGCTTTTTCAATGATTCGTTCAGGGAACTTAGAGAGCACCTGTTTGAAAGATTGAATACGTTGTCCGCCAGGGTATCCAGTATAGCGAAGATACTCCTTAGTGTCGGTTTTTAGTCCGCTAAGTTCTATTTTCTCAGCGTTGATAACAATTACATTATCCCCACAATCGGCATGGGGGGTGTAACTTGGCTTGTACTTACCTCTGAGGAGTTTGGCAACTTTGGAGGCAAGACGTCCTAATTTCTGACCCTCAGCATCTACCACAACCCACTGTTTTTCAGCAGATTGCTTGTTCACTGAGCGTGTTTTGTAACTTAATGTGTCCACACTTAAATTATTTTAATTAAACATTCCTATTGTGTTAGTACCTTGATTTATTGGTATTTCTAACAGCGTGCAAAGGTACAACAATTTATCAAATCTACAAATTTATTTTTTTTATTTTTTTAGCGCGCCCTTATTCCCTAAATAAGCTGCATAAATATATTTTCCTAAAAATAAGGAGAAGCAAAACGAAATTTGATATTTAAGGTGTTTTGTATGAATTTAAGCGCAAAAATTAGAAAAACATCTTCCATAAAGTGTGCTTATTTTCTATTTATGCTTTATCCTGATTCTTGTATATCAAATTTCTCTATCTTTCTATTAATAATTTTGAAAGAATAGGATATTGAGGATTCTACGCTAATTGGTTCTTCACCTTTTCCAAATTGGACATTATAAGAGTAATTAATAACCAGTCGAAAAGTCTTGTTAGGATAAGCCTCTACATAAATAATATTTTTATAATCAGAGGTCTTATATTTTTGCATCTCTTTATGAATCATTTTATGATAATATTCTTTTTTAGTTATATCATAAGAGATGATGCTATCCTTCAAATCTAATCGATTAATATCATATAGGTATCTACCTAACATCTTAGGAGTTATATTTACAATATCCTCCTTTTTATACATTGGATAATGAATAGCAGATACTGAATCTATCTTTTTAAACAAGTCCTTTTGTAGCAATTCATCTTCAAGTAATAGAAAGTCTTTTAAAAGAGGTAAAGAATCATTAACTTTTATTCTTTCATTCTCTGTAACAAAAGTATTCTTAGTAAAATTAGATTTTACCTTTTTACTCTCTTGACAAGAAAATAATAAAATACTTATCAATATTAAAAAAACGCTCATTATTCCTTTATCTATATTTATAACCCGTTTTGCATTTTGATTTTAAAAAAAGCTGTTCATTTGATTGAATTCCAAACAATTAAATATAATGAACAACTTAGGGCAAAGTTACAAAAAAATTCTTGAAGTATTATCAAAATTCTTTGGAAATAAACTTCAAAATTATCAAAGAAGGACACCTAAAATGTCTGATTTAGAAGTAGTTAGTTTAGCTCTAACTGCTGAATATTTAAGTATAGATTCTGAGTGTCAGTTATTTAGAAAAATACCTGAATCTATCAAAAGTAAAATTGAAAGAAGTGTTTTTAATCGTAGAAGAAGAAAATTATTCCCTTATATAGAGCAAATTAGGACTAAAATTGCACAACATTTTAACGAATTTGAAGATGTTTTTATTGTAGATAGTATGTCTCTAAAAGTCTGTGAAAACTCAAGAGCAAATCGCTCTCATATATGTAAGGAGTTTGATTATTCAAGCCCTGATTTTGGCTATTGTGCTTCTCAAAAGCTATATTATTATGGATATAAGTTACACGCTATCTGTTCTTTAAATGGAATTTTTCAGTCTATCGATATGAGTCCGGCTTCGGTTCACGATATCCGATATCTTAATGATGTGAAAGAACAATTGTCAAACTGTACTTTGATAGGGGATAAAGGCTATCTCTCAGCAGAAGTACAAATAGATTTGTTCAACTATGCTAATATTCAATTAGATACACCTAAAAGGACTAATCAAAAAGACTACAGACCTCAATTTAGGCTCTTTAGAAAAAAACGAAAACGAATAGAGACTTTATTTTCCCAATTATGTGATCAATTTATGATAAAACGTAATTATGCAAAATCATTTGAAGGTTTTAAAACACGGATATTCAGCAAGATAACATCTTTAACATTGATACAATACATCAATAAGTTTATATTATATAGAGAAACTCACAATTTAAAAGCCTCTATCATTTAAAATGCACAACGGGTTATAAAATAAATTCTCATTGTTCTCGTTAGACAAAAACTAGCATAGGTAACTCAATTAGACAATCCTTCTCAGGCTGAAAAGCAATTAGTGGAGAAGCAAGCGGAGGTTTGGAAAGCATTAGGACTTTGGGATGAAATAATTGATGGTATACCTTCTAATTTCTTTAGGAATGCAAATGATTTAGGAGAGACGTATGATACTTTTAATAAACTTAGTAAGACCGTTAGAGGAGAAGCTTTCAATTATTATAAACAACAAAAGTGGGATAAGTTAGAGCAATTATTTAAAACGTATAAACTAAAATGGCCACCAGCAGATGGAGGATATAATATTATCTATAATGTTTCTTTAAAAAAGGGGATGAAATTTGATCGATATGGAAATGCCATTAAAGAAACTCTAAAGGGAGAAACTCCCATTTTAG
>CAJZFM010000172.1 GCA_915070235.1 uncultured Capnocytophaga sp.
TTAAACTCCCTTCTTAGGTCGTTTATCTCAATGATTGTCTTTGCCATGATTCCCCCTATTTTGCTTTGCTATTATCACGTCTACGCATTTTTGGCATAAAAGGGCTACCACCACTCTGATTATCACCTGCTGCCTTAGCCGAAGGGGTGAAACTATTGAGTGAGGTTACCACCTCTTCCCCTTGGGTAAGACCACTGACTACTTCTACATGGATACCATCATTGCTGCCTATCACAATAGCTTTTTGTAAGAGACTACCATCGGTATTTTCCACCCATACATGTTTGTTCTTTCCCTTGCTTCGCTCCACCTGTGGCATAGAAGCATTGATTCCCTTCTGTGCATAGTATTCGGCCAAGAGGGTAAGGTCTGGAGAGAAATTAATTGCCTTGTTATTAACTATGGTAACCCCCTTGAGCTCATTGGTATAGATGACAATAGTAGCGGTAAGACCTGGTTTTAGCTTCTCCTCAGGATTCTTTGCATCTATAATTACGGTATAGGTAACCACATTGGAAGTGGTGGTAGGCGAAAGCCTTACTTGGGAGACCTCCCCTTGGAACTCTTCCAACGGGTAGGCATCTACGGTAAAGGTAACTCGCTGGCCTACTTTTACTTGTCCTATATCTGCCTCATCTACATTGGCCTCTACCTGCATTTTCTTAATATCCTTGGCTATCTTAAAGAGAGTTGGCGCACTCATGGAGGCAGCCACTGTTTGTCCCACCTCTACTTCTTTGCTAAGGATTACTCCGTCAATAGGCGCATATATATTGGCATAGCCCAGATTGGTCTTTGCTTGATTGAGCATCGTAAGGCGCTGAGTTGCCGCTGCCTTGGCGTTATGTAGCTGGTAATAAGCCTGTTCGTAATCCGCCTTGCTAATGACTTGGTTATCATACATACTTTTCTTCCTATCATAGTTCTGTTGGTAATAGGAAACCTCGTTTAGTGCTGCATTATAATTGGCCTGAGCGTTGATAACATTCTCTTGCAGATTGGTTTTGTCTAATTCGGCGATAAGCTCTCCCTTTTTCACTTGGGAATTGTAATCTACATATATTTTACTAACCAAGCCCGATACCTGCGTTCCCACTTCTATCTCATCTACAGGTTGTACGCTTCCTGTGGCGGTTACCTCTGTGGTTACATCACCTTTCTCCACTTTTTCTTTTTGCAGGACTATGATTGCTGGTTTCTCTTTAAAGAAAAAATGATACACCCCATAGCCTACTCCCACAAGTAATAGGGCAAATATAGTTGTTCTTAATATTTTTTTCATTCTTTTATTTTTCTATGATAATACGGATTTTAATATTTTCCATAATAGGCACAAGCCAATGTAGCTAAACTCTTCCAAACGAGTATGTGATTCGCTCCTACTTGTCACTTATCATTAGTCACTAATCACTTGTCATTAGTCACTTGTCACTTGTCATTAGTCACTCGTCATTAGTCATTAGCCACTTGTCATTAGTCATTAATCACTATCTCTTTCCCTTGATAGAAGTTCAACAGTTGTTGGTAGAGCAATACCATATATTTGTTCTGCAAATAGGTTTGTTCAGCATTGAGGTAGGTGTTTCTACTAACTAAGAGTTCGGTATTGGTCAGATTGCCAAACTCATGCTTTTTCTCAGCCAACTCATAGGCCAACTTAGCATTATCACGTGCTTTCTTAGAGGCTACTTCCTGCGCCTGACGTGTGGTGGCGTTGTGCCAAGCGGTCTCTATCTTGGTATAGAGATCTTTTTCGGCCTGCTTACGGTCAAGATCCGCTTGCGATTCAGAGAGTCGTGCCAAGGCTACATTGTTCTTGTTTTGGTAACGAGAAAAGATAGGAATATTGAGCGAAAGCCCTATGGTCTGCCCAAAGTTGTTCCTCAGCTGTGCCATATACTTTTCGGTATCCCTATCCGAATACCCTGTATTGATACCCCCACTAAGGGAGAGTGACGGTAAAAAGCCCGCCTTAGCAATCTGGATATCCTTCTGAGCCAACTCTTTTTGCTTTTCGTATATCTTAGTCGTTGGTAGCTGCTCTAATGCCTGCCTATAGATCTCTTCCTTATTGGCTATAGGAGCGCTGACATCTTCCTTACGGATAATCTCAATACCAAATTCTGTGCCAGGGGGAAGCTCCAAGAGTTGCTTGAGGGTTAGCACTTGGTTTTCATATTGGTTCTTAGCCAAGACCACATTATACTCATTGTTAGCATGCTGGGTCTCTATCTCTATAAGGTCTATCTTCGCTATAGCACCATTCTCATATTTCTGCTGCGCTTGAGCGAGTTGTTCCTCTGAAGAGAGGGCGGTATTTTTGGCCACTGCGATATTCTCATATTGGTAAAGCGCTTGCAGGTAAGCCTCTAAGACACTCAGGGTGATATTATTCTGCGCCTCTTTTACATAGAGGTCGTTCTGTTCTAAGGCAAGGGTGGCACGCTCTATTTGCAAATTGAGTTTGTTCCCTTCGTAGAGTGGCATAGAGGCACTCACGCCCATACTATTGGTGATGGTTGTCTGGTTCACCCTATTGTTGGTAATCTGGTTAATCACTGAACCATGATTGGCATTGGCCGAGATATTTCCACTAACAGCAGGCAAGCGATTACTCTTAGCCTGATCTAAGTTGATAGCGGCTGTTTGTTGCCCCAGTTGCGTCTTCTTAACGGTTATATTGTTATTTACAGCATAGTTGATACAGTCAGCAAGTGACCATAGTTTTTGTTGCCCCCACATAGGTGTGGATAAGAGGAAAGCAAAGAGTATTTTGTATTTCATTTTCAATAATTGGTTTTAAGCCACAAAAATACTCATTTTTTTTCAATCAAAGAAATAATAATTGAGAAAATATACATTTTTTTCTATATGCTTTCTTTTTAGAAAAAAATATTAGTTTTAAAAATATATTGCTTTTCTAAATTATTTTCCTTAACTTTGTCAAGCAAATTACCTATTCCATCAAATAACTAAAGAAAAATATGAAGAACCTCGCTTGTATCTTTTTCTGTAGCTTAATGCTCAATCTGTATGCACAAGTAGATAGCACAAGTGTTAGCTATACAAAAGATAGTATTCTTATGAAAAGCTATGTACAGGACAGCCTCTATCATACATTAAAGATGAAAAAACATTTTCATCGTTTCTATATGAATGTGGGACTGAGCTTTATAAACAAGGAGGCCTTATACTTACAGGGATACTATCGTTATCTATCTATGCCCAAACGGTGGCATTACCAACTCTCATTGGGAGGATATGCTCTATTTAAGAATGGCCTACACACGGTTATTCCTGAGGTCGGTGGAGAGATCGGTTGGAAGGCAGTATCGGTAGGTGGATATCTTACCCCTCAATCGGTAGAGCCTCGCCTGAGTGCAAGAATAAAAGAAATGGGAAGCACCTCCCTATACATAGGGTATGCTTTTGCTAAAAACACAGAGCAGGAATACCTCAATGGGATTACTACAGGGATTCATATGGGGTTACCTTTACTTTATTCTATACAATTTGGGTATAACTATATAGGGAGAAATACATTCTACTCTGAGTTGAGCTTCCCCAATAGTTACTTATGCCCTTACTTGGGCTTGCATCTTACCTCCTACAAGGGTGATTTCAAGGCAATTGTAGAACCTGGGCTGAAGTGTTTCCTAACACGAGATGGAAGAAGATACTTAGCCGTAGGATACACCTCTTATGGCATTTTGGGCAAGGTAGGGTTATTGAACACTGATTATATAGATATTTATGCAGGTTATGCTTTCTCTACTGATGACAGAGATATTGTAAAAGGTATTTCAGGAGGTATATGCCTAAGGGGTGAATTTTTTGAGATCTTTTTGGGTTTGCTTTCCACAGGAGGAAGAATCTTTTAAAAACGTCTTGAGCGTCTAAATCATGAAAATATGAAAACATTTGTCTTATTTCTACTCACTCCGCTTCTGTATGCGCAACAGCTTACTAAGAAATATATAGTTGATGGGCAGACAAAGCAGCCTTTGTCCTCTGTGATTATACATGATATCCACAACTATACCCTCTCCAATGAGGACGGTTATTTCTTTTTTCACGCCTCTGGTGATACCATCACTATCAAGCTGTTAGGATATAAGACACTTAAAATCACCCCAGAGCAACTCAACAGAGAAAAAGACACCCTTTTTCTTGACCCTAAACCGATAGAACTCAGTGAGGTCATAGTGGGAAGCAATCCTGAAATACTATCACAAGTCTATAGAAAAGCCCTTGATAATTACCCTAACGAACCTTTTGTAGAAGATTTCTTCTTGCGCTGTGTCCTCAAGCTAAATGGAGATTTCCTAAAAATAGAAGACATCGCAGGACGTGTAAAACGTAACAAATTATTGGGATTAAGTAAGGATATAAAAATTGATTTCCAATTACTTAACATGAGAAAATTCGGAATAGAAAACAAAGATAAGTATAGCGAAGACCTTGCTTTACTTTCCCTAAGAGATGTTTTTCTTTGGTACAGCTCTTTGCTTTTCCTTGATTACCAGAGATTTAACTTCTCAGCTCCTACCATAGTTGATGACACCCATAAGAAGATCAATCATTTTCCTAAGAATAACAATTTCTATGATGGGGTGGGTCATCTTGTCATCAATACAAAGGATTATAGTATTGTTGAACGTTCTGACAAGATAAATGACGCTATGATAGATAAGATTCCATGGAACAAAAAATTATGGGTTAAGTTCAGGACTTCCTATTATTCCCTGAAAGAAAAATGTGAAAACAGTAGCAATGGAAAATATTTTATTGCCTCTGCCTGCCTAACTCAGCAAGTGGAGGTATATAACAAGGCTCAAAAAAATCTCTATGACATAGAATACCAGCTTGTTATAACCCGTCCTTTTTCTCTTATAAGCACCTTTAAACCCAATGTCAATGCCAAAGCTGAACTATTCAAACTAAATATTCCCTATAACAAGGATTTTTGGGAAAAACAAAATCAACTCCCACTAACTGACCAAATGCAGGCTTTTATAAAGAATGCTCATAACCAAAAAGGATATCGCATCATATCCAATTTTTAAGAACAAGATTAAAGGTTAATTTCCTTTGCTTGTTAAAA
>CAJZFM010000173.1 GCA_915070235.1 uncultured Capnocytophaga sp.
TGGTATAGCGGCTACCTGTATTGGGATCAAGGTAGATGTTCTCCGTACGCAAGCTGGGGGCGATACCTATGTAATTCTTATCAAAGTAATTGGCTGTAAGGGCTACCCACCAGTAGTGCGGACTTTGGTACTCTATACCTAAGGAATATACCTGTTCGGGAGCTTGGCCTGCATGGTAGTCCTTTAGATAGCTTACAATAGGCTCACTTACCAAGCGCTTGTCGGAGGATTGGAACAAGAGCGGATTGTTGGTATAGGTGTATTGGTTGAGTGATACCACTGCAGAGGCCTTCCAAGAGGCAGTAAGGTCGTATTCAGCACCCAATTCCATACCAAAGTGGAGCTTTTCAGCATCCAGCATGGTTTGGGTTAGAAAGCCTGCTGATTCATCACCTAAGCGGGATTGGGTAAAGAAATAACTCTTTTCGCTGCTGTGCTTTATCTGGGTGGCATAGCCTGTAAGTCGTGCCTTGAACGATGGAATACGGACAATGTAGCTACCATCCCATGTAAGCTGGCTCTCAGGCTGTATGCGAGCGGGAAGAATGCTGTTGGAATTACGGATATTTACATAGACATGGTTCAGCGGTTGGGCTTCCTCAAAGTAACCAGTGTTGAACTGGAGGATATGCCTACCTGTGATGCTGTAAGTAAGTCCCGCCTTGGTACTTATCGTATTGAAATAGCGCTGTCCGCTCATTCCTTTGGAATCGGTATATACGGAGTTGTTGGCGAACATGCCTTCGCGCTCATAATCGGTATGGGCTACATGTCCTGCCACATAGAAATCGGCACGTCCGTACTTGAAGCGCAACTGACCAAAGACATGGGCACGCTGGGTGCGGGTCTTGTAGTAGTATTGGTATTTGTCTCCTACCCCAAGGCGTAGGTTCTCTGTAGTGTCATAGTTCTCTCCCGAATAGTAACTCTTATTGAGGAAGTATTGACCGCCCAAGAGGTCATTGATTTGTTGGTAGTTTTCAGTGCCAATATGCTGATAGGAGATTCCCCCATTGAAAGTGATATTAGGAGTAATCTTGGTAGTACCCAGTACATTGGCAGTAAGGGTACGGGTATCAATAATATCTTCATTGAGGGCAAACATGCTTTCGCCTCCTGTTTGGCTATTAGCCAAGTAGAGTTTGTCCCAATCCAATTGCTTATGAGCTCTGAAATATTCTATTTGTTGTGCTGCCTTATAGTGAGCAAAGGGGTCGCCTTCGCCTGTTTGCTCATCATACATATTGTAGAAGTAAGTAGGCATATTGGTGTAATAGGTAGGCTCTGGGTTTTGGGATTTCACATATTGCAAGCGAGTATCTCCCACTTGTCCAAACTGATACCCTAAGTGAGCGGCGATCTTGGTGTTGCCCTTGTGGTAGGTATTGGAGAGGACAAAGAGCGGCTCGGCGATGCGCTTCATCTTGGCATTGCGTAACTCTCCCGCCTGATAGCCCCAATTGGGGTTGTAGTTCCTACCGCCCAAAGCAATAGCCTCTTGGGTTAGGGGAGCGGACTTACCTCGGTTATTATAGGAAAAGATTCCCATAAGGTTGGTCTTGAAGTAGGGACTTGCCTTGTACTCTACCGCTGCCGAAGCGCCGTAGGACTGATAGACCATACCTTCGGTATTAGGGACAAGAAAGGTCTTGCCATTGCCCCCACGATAGGAAGCCGAAACCATATACCCCCAGCCACTGGGGAGCGTTCCTGTATTATAGGTTATCATACCACGCCCGAAATAGTTGCGATTGGTAGCAGTTCCTGTGATACGTAGGCCGTTGCGTAGCTCCGATGGTGCAATCGTATAGGAAGTATTACCGAATACACCTCCAAAATCACTCTCTGAGGCTCCTACACCGGTGGTAATCACTTGGCCACGCATGGCATCGTTTAGTCCGCCCCAGTTACTCCATTGGGGACGACCTGTCTCTACCTTGTTCATCGTAACCCCATTGACTAAGACCGTAGCGGCATTGCTCTGATAGCCACGAGGGCGGTAGAACACCGAACTAAAGTCATAGGCAGCACGGCGAAAATAGAGGTCTTGGGAGGATTGGAGAAAGCCCGATATCATCTCTGGGCTACCTTCTTCATCGTCCAACTGTTCGTCGGAGATACTTATGGTATTGCCCATCTGTTGGGCTGCTTGTGTATGGTTCTCTTTTTCCAATACAATAGTAGGTAGCTCCATAGCCGAGAGTAGCTCCACAGGCATCTTCTTCGTTAGATAGCCCTTAGCCTCTACCTCCAAGGTATAAAGTCCTTTGGGAAGGAGTAACTCAAACTCCCCCCTGAAATCACTCACCGTATGTTGCTCCTGTCCTTCCACTGCGATACGAACCTCAGGCAAAGGTGCTTTTCCGTCACTAATGCTTCCCTTTAGAGGAACATGTTGCGAGAAGGCAAGGCTACAAGTGAGCATAAAGAAAGAAAAAATCAATGATTTCATTACGTTTTTTATTAAAAATGAGGATATTAAAAGTGTATATGTTTCCTTGTACAAAATTACTCTTTTTTTTATTAAAAACCTATTTTGAAACGTTAAAAAATCAAAGATTTTTTTATTGCTACAAATCAATAAGGGTAAAGCCAACGCCCACAACGGTTTGCTTATAGTTATAGTCAATTAAGGAATCGCCATAGCCATGAGAGGCTTGGAGGAAAAGACGTAGATCTCGGTTAAGAGGTACGACCCAAGAAGCTTCTATATGGGCGCGATTATGCTTGATATTGAGATTGTTACGCATGGCTATAGAAAGGGCAGTTTTGCCAATAGGAATAATGGTGGTAAGTCGGCAGCGGCCGATGTAGTCCTCTATTTGGGGGTTATCGTCCTCCATAGCGGTTTCAGTGAATCGTTTCCAAAGTTGAAAATTGAAAGTTACCCTCTCCCACTTGCCTAAGGCTATTAGGATAAAGCGGTTCCAACTTCGTGAATGTGACGCCTCCTTGCCATTGGACTGGTGATTGATAGAAAGGCCGAGCATCTTGAGCTTGAGATTACCTGCAGAAAAGTTGGTCGGATAGGTGAAAATCAGTTCGGACTCGTAGTTTAGTTCTCTAAAAGGGCGGGATAGGCCACCATTGTACATCTGCCAATGAGCTTGTTGGGTAAAGGCCACCCATACATCGCCTTTGGCAAAAGCATCTTGGAGGATTTTGGCCTTGAGGCTCACTTGGAATTTGACCTCTACATTTTGGTAATCACGAGACTCAGGTATAGGGCGTTCTGCATTAAGGCTCTGTGGCTGCTTGGTAGGTCGGTCGGTAAAGCGTACAGGCATGATATACATGGGTTGGTATTCCATGATATGGAATGTACCCCGCTGATCCTGACGATCCAGCTCCCAGTTTTTGGACAAAGCGCGTTCTATATTAGCATCTGTAGCGGCAGTAGTAGCCGAGTAGAGCAACGGTAGGATTGTATCTATAATTGCTCTCTTTTGGATAGTATCTGTTGCTGTCTCTTGGCATAGTCCCATAAGGGAGCAAAAGGAAGAGAGAATAGGTAAGAAAAGTTTCATTAATAGTGTTAAGTTTTTAATTTTGAGTTGTTATCCTGACCACTGAAAAAATTTTGTCAGTTCTAAAAAAAATCGTATCTTTGCCCCCGCAAATAGCGATGGTCTATGGTGTAATGGTAACACGACAGATTCTGGCTCTGTAATTCAAGGTTCGAGTCCTTGTAGACCAACAAATCAAATGAAAAGTGAAGAGCGAATAGTGAGGAACTATTCACTCTTCACTTTTCACTCTTTAACTTAGAATACGGATATCTGTGTTTGCATAGTAAAACCTTCTAAGAACTTTACTCCGCGGTAGGAGTTGCCTTTTTCGTTCAGGCGCGGACTCCATACAGCTATGGCGTAGTGCCCAGGCATGATAGCAACGATACCTCCGCCAACACCACTCTTACCAGGGAGCCCTACACGGAAGGCAAATTCGCCCGATTCGTCATAGAACCCACAGGTCTGCATGATGGCATTGATACGCTTGGTATAGACATGGGGGAGGATACGCTGCTGGTCGTGTAGGGTGATGCCATCATTAGCCAAGAAAGTAAATACATAGGCTAAGGACTCACAAGTAAGCTCTATCGAGCAGAGCTTAAAGTAGAAATCCAACACTCGCTCTGGCTCATTCTCTATATTTCCCAAGGACTTGATATAGTAGCAAAGGGCAAAATTACGGTAACCTACTTCCTTTTCTGAAGCTGCAATCTGCTGGGAATAGTCTATTGTAGGATCATTGGCCAATTGGCGAACGAACTTGATAAACTCTTCCTCGGCATTCTTGAAATGGGAGAGCAGTATATCACAAATGACAATCGCCCCTGCGTTGATCAGTGGGTTACGGGGGATTCCATTGTTGGCCTCCAGCTGTAAAAGTGAGTTAAACGAAGTTCCCGAAGGCTCCACCGATACCCGTTCCCAAATACTATCCCCAAAGATGTCATACGCCATAGAGAGTGACAGTACTTTGGCAATACTCTGTATAGAAAATTTTTCTTGATAATCCCCAATACCAAAGGTTTTCCCGCTGAGGGCATGGATAGCAATGCCAAACTTATCAGGGCTGACGTTGAGCAATTCGGGAATATAGGTAGGTATCTTTCCTATGTTTTTCCCCTGATACACTTTGTTATAGATACCTGTGATGGTTTTGGCATAAGCCGTTTGCTCGTTCATGATGATAGTAATTAGTTGGTATAGTGTGTTTTTACTTAAAAGTATTGATTGTCTGTCGGATAGCCACCAGTCGGGTCAAGAGGCCTTCGAGTAGATCAAGGTGAAGCATATTAGCCCCATCGCTTTTGGCATTGGCAGGGTCAAAATGGGTCTCTATGAAGATGCCATCTACTCCATTGACCACCCCAGCACGGGCGATGGTCTCAATCATCTCGGGGCGACCACCCGTTACACCTGAACTTTGGTTGGGCTGTTGCAGAGAGTGGGTAACGTCCAGAATGACAGGGGCATACTGCTTCATAGTCGGGATACCGCGAAAATCCACGATCATGTCCTGATAGCCGAACATAGTACCCCTATCGGTGATATACACCTTATCATTGCCACTGTCCAAGACCTTCTGTA
>CAJZFM010000174.1 GCA_915070235.1 uncultured Capnocytophaga sp.
ATTTCTAAAATAATATTTTCGTATAGGAATTATATGTTTATAATCAGGAACTTCTGGGTCAATATCTTTTTTGAAATATCCCCAATAAGTATGTGAAACATCAGTATTATTATCAAATTGGTAAATTCTTAATTCATTAATTGTTGCAGTGTCTTTCCCTCGAATAATAAGTGAATCTTTAGCAATCCGCTTATATCTTCCCTCATAAATAGTATCATTAGTAACTTTTTCCTCTATAGAAAATTCTTGTTGAGATCTATTTGTAATACAAGCAGAAAAGAGTAGTATTAGTATAAATAGCCTTAATTTCATAAGTTTTAGTATCACAATAGTTGAACTTATCTTTTCTTATTCCTTAATTGTTCTAATCTGAGTTCTTTAAAATTCTTGTAAAAAACAAAATCTTCAGGGAGCAAATGATATTCAATATTCCATACAATAGTATCTTTCTGCCTAAAAATAAGGAAACGTTCATATCTACGATTATAAATATTTTTAAAATTTAGAAAAGGATATGCTTTTGCATTATTGATATATGCTTTAGGTATTGATGAAAATAGACTATCAGTATTGAAAGGTATATCCACTATAATAGAATTTTTAAGCTTAACACCCTCATTGTAGTTTTCTTCATAGATTAGATATCTATTTTTAGTAATTTCAACTCTCTCTAATGCTACTTTACCAACATTTATGGGAATGTCAGGCCTTACATGAAAATATTCAATCTTTAGAATTTCATTTTCATTGCTTTTTTGTTCTTTGGGAGAACAAAAAAAGAGCGATAATAATATTAGGAATGAGTAAAATTTCATTTGTTTAGGAATAAAAAATGGAACTAATTGAGTTTAATAACAAAATTTCTACTTCACCACTACTGTCTTGATATTGGCAAATTCGCATACGCCAAAGTAAGAAAGCTCACGGCCATAGCCTGAGTTCTTGATACCGCCAAAGGGCAAATGGGGATCACTAATGAGCATCTCATTGATATATACCGCACCTTCCTCAAAGCGAGGGGCTTGTGATTTTACAAAATCTACATTCTGGGAGAAAATGGCTACTCCTAAGCCAAAATCCGATTGGTTACTCAGCGCAATGGCTTCCTCAAAATCTCGGAAAGTGGTGATGACCGCTACAGGCCCGAAGGTCTCTTCCCTAAATACCCGCATGGTAGGAGTGACGTCTGTAAGCACTGTAGGAGTGTAGAAAGCACCTGTGCGCTTCCCCCCACAACGTAGGGTAGCACCCTCAGCAAGGCTCTGCTGTACCATTTCTTCTATTTCTATGGCCAAGTCTTCCCTTGCCATAGCACCTATTTCGGTGGAGAGGTCATACTTGTCGCCTTGCTTGAGGGCTTTGACCTTTTCGGTAAAGGCGACTGTAAATGCCTCGGCTATGGATTCTTGCACTAAGATACGTTTGCCTGCAATACAGCTCTGTCCTGCGTTCTGCATACGGGCATTGACAGCTGAGGCAACGGCCTTGTTAAGGTCTGCATCTTCACAAACGATAAAGGCAGCACTGCCTCCGAGTTCCAAGACGGATTTCTTTAGGTGCTTACCTGCACACTGGGCGACCGATCTACCCGCAGGCTCACTTCCTGTAAGGGTAACGCCCTTGATAGCAGGGTGAGCGATGATTTCCTCTACATATTGGCTTGGCAAAGGTAGGTTCTTGTAGATAGGAAAGCCTAAGGACTTGTCAAGGAAGATTTCCTCCAACAGTGCTGCGGAGGTAGGGACATTGGAAGCGTGTTTTACGACCAATACATTGCCCAATAGCAGGTTGGGGACAGCTACGCGGAATACTTGCCAAAAGGGGAAGTTCCACGGCATGACGGCCAAAAGTACGCCTAAGGGGTCTAAGCGGACATAACTCTCTGTCCAACTGCTCTGCAAAGGTTGGGGGCGGAGAAAGTCGTCTATGTGGGTTAGGTAATAATCACATAGTGTAGCACATTTTTTAACCTCAGCAAGAGCTTGCGCCAAAGGCTTATTCATATCGGTAGTAATGGCTCTGGCATATTGTTCGGCATGGGTTAGCAGCTTTTCTCGGATACGGCTGATGACCTCCTTACGTGTGGTTAAGGGGCGGTTTCGCCAAGTGTGGTAAGCGTTTTCCATTTCGCTTACGGTAGTAAGGGCTTTTTCTAACATCTTTCTTAATTGTTAATGGTTAATTATCAATGGTTAATTATTTAAGTTTCGCAGGTCATTTTTAGGTTATAATTGGATTTGTAATTGATTAATAATCAATATATTGCAAAATAAACCTCCCCCTTGCCCCCTCCGAGAGGGGGAATAAATTTGTTGAAAAAGATAAAAATTGTCTATCAATCTGGAAAATGTCCTCTCTCTAACTTCTTGAGAATCATAAACTATCTCATTCCCCCTTTGGAGGGGGTAGGGGGAGGTTTTTGAATATCAATAAGTTACAGAACTGGCGAAACTTAAATTTGTAATATTATATCTTTTTGATAAAGGAAAAATTCAATTACATTTTCCTAATTTAAGAGATTATTCTTTATGAAAAAGAGCAAAGAAATCTTCAATAGTATTGGCAATCACCCGCCAAGTAAGCTCCGCATCATCCCAGAAGATAATACGAGGTTCCTCTCCTACACTAAAATCCATACAAAACTGACAGTCTGCACCATCTACGCCAAATATGAATATCTTAGAAAAATCGGTAATATACCCTAAATCGTATTCATTAATACGCTCTGTGTCGGCATATTCTTCAGCCTCTTCAGCGGGGAAGTCTTCCACAAGTTCTTTACTGTGTTTTATTATTTGTTTTTCAGTTTTGTAGAATATGTTTAGTTCAGTTTCTATTGGATTTCCAAACTGATCTTTGTCAGCTACCCAACTATCATCGGAGTTGCTATACTTTTTAACTAATGTAAAATACTTTTCTGGAATTTTCATTTTTTCTTATTTTATTAATAGGTTATTATTTTATTATTAGGTAGAATAGTTTTGCCTTTACTAATAATCAAAAGTGAATAGCACGATATGGCTTATAGGCTCATAAAGCATAATGATATAACCACCAGAACCTATCCAGTCGTAAGCCCCTGTTTCAGCTACGAGATAGAATGGGTTTCCTTGGTAAGAAATATCAAACACTACCTCTTCATCACCCTTTCCGTATTGTATTTTCATTTCAAAAGCCTTTGGATATTCCTTCCTTTCAATGCTGGAACTCCAGTTACCGTACTCTATCTCTCCTCCCAATCTTTCTAAATAGTTTTTCTTATTCAGCTTACCTTTACGTTCGGGATTTTGTAAATTCACCAATGCACCGTATTTCTCAAAATTTGCTTTATATTTCTCATAGAATTGCTGCATTTTTTGAAATTCTTTTTCCATTTCAGAATCAAAATCCCATTGGTGAATAGCAGTTCGGCAAAAATATCCTTCCTTACCGAGGAACTCGAACTTATTATCGTCGGTTAGGCGGAAAGCCAACCAGTTAGGCGCGGTATATTCATTGTGATACTCAGTGGTATTATTGCCGATATAGCCATCATAAGGCTCAAAAGGACAAATCATATACACCTTTTGTCCTGCCCAATCAGGGTTGATTTCGGCTAAATCAATACGCATAAGCGGTAAAAAATGATTTTTGAGCCATTGTTGTTCTTTTACAAAAATGTCTTCTGCCTTGGGGAACGCCTGCAAATGGTCGTTCAGTTCTTGGATGTTTTCTCTTGTTGTCATAGTTTTAAATTTCTGTCCTCCCAAAGAGGGGAAACAAGGTAGTCTTTAGAATTTTAAATTGTTTTTATTAATAAAATGGTTATTGCCTGTGCGGCTCGCACTACCTCCAGCCACCCCCAAGGGCCTTGTACAAGGTAATACCGTATTGCATACGTGTAAATTGTGATTCGGCAACACTAAGTTCGGCATTGAGGCGGTTTACCTCGGCGGTGATTACCTCTAAATAATTCACCATACCGCTATCGAACAGCTGTTTGGAGTAGTCTGTAGCCTCTTGATAGGCTTTCATCTCCTTGTTTTTTAGCTCAATAAATTCTGTTTGGTTGGAAAAATTCTGCATAGCATCGGCTACTTCCTTACCCGCAGAAAGTATCACTTTCTTGAAATTGAGCAAAGCGGTTTCTTGTTCTATCTGTCTCACTTCGTATTGGGTACGAATCTGTCTTCCATTGAGGATAGGTTGTGCCAATCCTGCTACAAAGTTAGCAAATATAGACTTAGCCGAAATCCATGTATCGAGTTCGGTAGAGGAAAATCCTCCTCTTGCGGATAGGGTAAGTGTGGGGTAGAAAGCGGCACGGGCTACATTGGTCATCTCAAAGGCGTTGCGTAGGGTGAGTTCTGCTCGAGCTACATCGGGGCGATTCTGAAGGAGCTTGGCAGCATACCCCTGCTTAAATTCGGTAGGGAAATTCTGCTCGGCAAGCGTGGTGCGCTCTATCGTATGAGGTTCTTCCCCAAGGAGTACACAGATGGTATTCTCCAATGCCCACACGCTATTCTTGATAGAAATGAGTTGTGCCTGTGCATTGTACACCAAAGCCTCTATTTGCTTGGTAGCCACTTCGGTAGTGGAGCCCGCCTCCTTGAGGTGCTTGGTGGTCTCCAAGCTCTTTTGGCGGAAATCAATAGTTTGTTCCAACACCTTTTTCTGTTCGTCAAGCATCAAAAGTTGGTAATAAGCCGTTGCCAAGGTAGCCACTACCTCGGATTGTACTGCCTTTTGTGCCTCTACCGTAGCGAGGTAAGAAGCATAAGAAGCACGTTTTTGAGCAGAGAGCTTACCCCAGATATCGGCTTCCCACGAGGCTGAGCCTGTGAGATCCCATAGGTTACCGTAAGTACGTTCGCCCATGCCTCCCATCGCATTGATAGAGGAGGTAGCGCGGGTATAATTCGCCTGAGCAGCAAGAGTAGGGATAAAAGCGGCTTTGCTTTGCTTGAGGTATGCCTGAGCGGAAGCCACATTCTGCATCGCTACACGTACATCAAGATTGTTAGATAGCGCCTTATTGATATGTCCTTGGAGGGTGGCATCGGTGAAGATGTTACGCCAAGAGACATTGGCACTGCTAAGACTATCCG
>CAJZFM010000175.1 GCA_915070235.1 uncultured Capnocytophaga sp.
AAATAACTACCTTTGTAGCTCACTGCGAGAAATACAATATTTAAATTTACTATAATGAAGAATTACGATGTAATTGTCATAGGAGCAGGACCTGGAGGTTATGTAGCTGCTATCCGTTGTGCTCAGTTAGGAAAGAAAACCGCTATTGTGGAAAAATACAATACGTTAGGAGGTACTTGCCTTAATGTGGGCTGTATCCCTTCCAAAGCACTATTGGACTCCACTCACCTGCTTGAAGATACTCACAAGCATGCCCCTGTACATGGGATAGAGATTACGGGAAATATCAATGTGGATTTCCCAAAAATGGTAGAGCGTAAGCAGGCTGTGGTGGATCAGAATACACAAGGGATTAACTTCCTTATGAAAAAAAACAATGTAGATGTATTCCATGGAAAAGCGTCATTCGTCTCTCCTACGGAACTACAGGTACAAGGAACGGATAATGAAACGCTTTCGGCAAAAAACTTTATCATCGCTACTGGTTCTAAGCCTTCTGCTTTGCCTTTTATCACTATTGACAAAGAACGTGTGATTACCTCCACCGAGGCCTTAAGCCTTCGTGAGATTCCCAAACACCTAATTGTCATAGGAGGAGGGGTGATAGGTTTGGAACTTGGTCAAGTATATCTCCGTTTAGGAGCTCAGGTATCTGTAGTGGAATACGCTTCAAGTATTCTCCCTACTATGGATGTAGCTATTGGCAAAGAACTCAGCAAAGTACTTAAAAAACAAGGGTTTGAGATCTATACTGATAGCAAAGTAAAAGAAGTTACCCGCACTGGCAACACCGTTACTGTAAAGGCCGATGGCCCTAAGGGCGAGATTGTTCTGGAAGGGGATTACTGCTTGGTGGCTACCGGACGCCGCCCTTATACCGAAGGCTTAGGTCTTGATAAAGCGGGGGTACAACTCAACCAACGCGGGCAAATAGAGGTCAATGAACACCTACAAACCTCAGCGGCACATATCTATGCTATTGGCGATGTGATCCGTGGGGCAATGCTCGCTCATAAGGCAGAAGAGGAGGGCGTATATGTGGCAGAGCTCTTGGCGGGAGAAAAGCCACATGTGAATTATGATCTTATCCCAGGGGCGGTATATACCACACCTGAAGTGGCTGCGGTAGGAAAGACTGAGCAACAATTACAAGCTGAAGGACGCGCTTACAAAGTGGGGCAATTCCCTATGCGTGCCTTGGGTCGTGCTCGTGCCAGCTTGGAGACTGATGGATTCGTGAAAGTCTTGGCCGACGCTACTACTGATGAGATTCTCGGCGTACATATCCTCGGAGCGCGTGCTTCCGACCTTATAGCTCAGTCGGTTGTAGCTATGGAATTTCGTGCCAGTGCCGAAGACATTGCCCGTATCTGCCATGCACACCCTACCTATAGTGAAGCAGTAAAAGAAGCCTGCTTGGACGCTACTGGTAAGAGAGCGATACACATGTAGTTAGTGAAGTGACTAATGACAAGTGACTAATGACAAGTGACTAATGATAAATGACAAGTGACTAGTGATTAATACTATATTAGGTAGGATTAGTCACTAGTCACTTGTCATTAGTCATTAATTTAAAGTTTTTTCACCCCATGTTTTTTTGCCCAGCCTGTGCGGCCATCGGCTGCTTTGAGTTTGTACCATTCTTGGACTTGGTCTAAGACTTCTACTTTGGTACCTTCGTGCAGGGCGAAAACTTCCTTACTATAGGTATTGGGTTGCTCATAGAGACGTACTTCCTTATCAAAAAGTATCGCATAATGATTGGCTCCCGTATATTTGTTTACTGTTCTACCTAAAAAGAAACTACCTACCGAAACAGCTAAAGCAACTATCATCAGGGTAAAGAAAAGGCGCTTGTAAATAATCTTCCCAAGGAAATAATAACAGAAGAAAAAGCCAACAAAAAGGCACATGCTACCCACAGCCCATAAGCCCCAACCATTGGGAGAGTTCCAGCGGCTAAGGGTGGCTACGACTTTCTGTGACCACATCTGAGGTAGGGGAACAATCTCGTCCAAGGCCATTTGCTGAGCATACTTTAGATTGGTCTGTATAGTCTTATCCTCAGGGGAAAGTTGCAAGGCTTTTTCATAGTAGTAGATACTATGAGCTACCTCCTCCTGCTTGTAGTAGGCATTGGCCAAGTTGTAGTACAAACTTGCGGAGGTCTTGCCCTTGGAGAGTATTCGTTGATAATTGTCAATAGCTACCTGATAGTCTCCTCGGTTGTAGGCACTTCCCGCCTGTGCGAAAAGTTCCTCATTGCTAAGCTGTGCCTTACCTTCATAGGGAAAAAGGTAAAGGATAAAGGGTAAAAAATATAATAGGTACTTCATAATTTAGGGGAAAGGTAAAGTTTTTACTTTTTACCGTTTACTTTTTACTTTATTATAGAGAGATGATTCCTTCTATTTTTCCAGCTTCCTTATAGTAGGCGATGACCTGATCGGGGTCTTGCACCTTTAGGCGTATGGAGTAAGCCGTATATTTGCCAGTAGAGGAGGGTTTTTCCTCTATAGAGGCGGTAGTGCCAGCAAACACAGCTCTTATAGCCTCCCTTTTTTCTTCCCCTGAAGGAAGGATAAACTTATATAGGTATTCGGCAGGGAATACGGTGGTTTTTTCTAATTCTGATTTTAGTTTGGTGTAAAATTCTTCTACTTCTTGATTTGTCATTTTTGTTAGGTATTAGTTGTTAGTGATTAGTTTGCTTTGCCGCAAAAAGTATGCCAAAAACATCTTATACCCAATTTGTCACTTTTGAGCCACACCCAGCTGTGAGTACTCGCTGGTTTTACTTTTTGCTTTTCACCCACATACCCAGCTCCAAGTATTCGCTGGCTTTACTTTTCACTCAAAGAGAAAAGGCTCCCTTTTGGGGAGCACTTTTCAAAAAGATATGTAATGTCCAAAACCTAATTACATGGGGTTGATTGTACTTTTGATCTATAGAGTTCTGTTTTTTGGCGAGCTAAGTCTGCATTACCACCACCTGCAGTGATGTTGATACTTGCTTTGACGTCCTCTACCTTATTAGCAGGTACGGCAATACACTCTATATGGTTAGGTGTTTGACTCTGTTCCTCTATGAACACTTTTTCTATATTACGGAAACCAAGTAGATTCAACTTAGTTACATTTCTGTTTTCCTTGAGAGTCACCTTTTTAAGGCTTACATTATTTCCTGTAATGGTTGCCATAGTACCTCCTAAGGTGATTTCTTCAAGCTCTCGCATAGCTGTAAGATCCAAGGTAGTAGGGCCTTGAGGATAAAGATCCAATTTCTTTAATCCTGTAAAACTTTCCAAGCCCGTAAGATTGGTAATATTATTCGCTATCTCAAGGGTAGTAATCTTAGCCAAATCAGATTTTCTATAAGGTCCATCTACAGGACGATTTCCATAAGTGGCGAAGTCAAAGGTTCTAAGAGTACGCCATACCAAACTTCTTAGATTGGCATCGGCAATAGTAACCACAGGATCTTCTTCTTGTGAGCCACTATCTGCATTGGATTTGTATACACCTGTACCATCAGCTCCATTAAGGGCAGTAGCCTCAGCCTGTGTTTTTACATAAATGAATCTTACCTGAGTATTGCCTAATGCAGGGGTACAAAGCCTACATGTCCTCATAATCTGGATATTACCAGCGTTGGCTTCAAGTCCATCAACAGGGGTAAGGTATATATCTCCTGCAATATTATTCCCTAAGAGGTTGATAGCGGTAAGCTTAGTAAGTCCGTTAAAGAAAGTCGCTGGAAGTGCTGTAAGGTTATTCCTTTCTAAGGAAAGTTCCTTAAGTTCTGCTGCTTCTGTAATTGTAATATTCTTTAAGTTACCATTTACTACACTTATACGGTTAAGTTTAGGGAAACTCTTTACCTCTAACCCCTCTAAAGTAGTATTGGTGATATCCAATCTTTCCATATTAGGGAAGTCTGTCAAGGAGAAATTCTTATCAGTAAGGTTATTGGTCTGACCTTCTCCAGGGAAAATACGCAAGGCAGAAATATTCTTGAATTTTTCTAAGCCTTTTAGTGATTGTACATTTGGCAATTCTATATCAATACGATCTGTATAGTTCAAGGCTTCAGAGATACTGATTTCACCATCTCCGTTCTTATCAGGACCTGTATTTCCAATACCTAAAATAGCTGTTTTCACTACTGGGTCAAACTCTATAAGCTGATCTACCTCTCCTGTAGCAGTATATTTGTTTGTGCTTTCAGAGTTGTTCAGAGCGGTAGCCTTAGCCACATCGGAAACTATGATCTTCTCTACTGAAGGGTTATTACCCCCTCCAACAATATTCACTTTCCCGTTCTGCAAATTGGGTAATTTTGAGAGATCTATAGTTCCTTCAAGTTGGTTACCTGTAAGGTCTAACTGCTTAAGGGATACCAGTTTGTCCAAATATACTGTTTTGAGTTTGTTTCCTTTAGCTTCCAATACAGTTACATTGGTAAAGTGTTCTATCCCGTCCAGTGAGGAGATATCGGCATTAGATACTCTAAGGGCTTGTACAGCTCTGGCTTCTGAAGCGCTTATTTTTCCATTTCCATTGGTATCTACACTTCCTCCATTGTTTCCTGTAGCGAGCAGAGCAGCCTTAAACTTAGGATCATTGATAACGATTTCATCTTCTACTGCTACTTCATGCCAAACACCATCTTTCTTTTGATAGACCTTATCATTGGTAGAATTAACAAAATAGTCTTTTTCTTCTCCATCACTTGGTTTAGGAGCTCGCTTAGCCGAATAGACTTTATTTCCTCTCTCAAAACCTACCAAGGAGCCTATTGCATTCCAATTCCTCCCTGCGCGTTTGTAGAGTGTTCCAGAATTCTCATTATAATAATACAAGGCAGTACTATCTGTAGGCTGTTCATTTCCTATTGTATTAGTAGCTGTTCCTGTATTATTGCCTTGGTTTCTGCCATCAAAAATAGGATCCTCTTTGTCCTTGTTACAACTTACGGCAAGGGTTGCTGCCGAGAGTAACGACAATACTAATAGGGTGTGTAATTTTTTTCTCATAATTAATTAGTTTTGCTTAACATTACAATAATCAT
>CAJZFM010000176.1 GCA_915070235.1 uncultured Capnocytophaga sp.
AAAATTTTTTAATTACCTTTGGCACAGTATAAAACCTACTCAAAAGCAAATCTTCTTCTTAAATTACAATATTTACGAGAAAAAAGTTTATATACCCCGCACTTTCCTTGATTAGTGCTGACGGCTTGTAACAATAAGGATAGCCTCATGATAGAAGATTTTGAATCTGGCACTTTTGAGAATTGGACGATTGAGTTCCACAATGGGGGACGACTCTCGTGGGGCGCACCATAGAGAGTGAGCCCTCACAGCTAATGAGCTGGGAAGCAAAGACTTACAAAGGACAAGAAGCCACCCTCCGCATCGTGGATAGCCAGCGCGGCAGCTGGGGACATATACTCATTGATGCTATTGAACAGAGTAATCAGTACAAAAGTAATATTATGGAAAACTGCACCCTTACCTATGATATTTCTAAGAAATATCTACTACTTCCTATTGAGGACAGTGCCCCTGAAACCTCCGTACAACTCGTTGTAAATGGAGAAAAAGTGGGCATACCTCAGAACATTCGCTTGGCTAAAACACACATTCAGTATTGGCTTCCCCTATCTGTAGAGGCTTACATAGGTAAAAAAATAGACCTTGTCTTCGGGCAGGCTACCAAAAAGGATATAGGCATCAGCCAAATAAAACCTTCCAATACCTTTGACTATACCTATCAGGAGACTTATCGCCCTCTTTTCCACTTTACCCCTCCTTATGGTTGGATGAACGACCCCAATGGTATGGTGTATCACAATGGCCAGTACCACCTCTTCTACCAATACAATCCTTATGGCGCACGCTGGGGCAATATGCACTGGGGACATGCCGTGAGTGAGGATATGGTACATTGGAAGCACCTGCCTGTAGCCCTTGCCCCCGATGAGTTAGGGGCTATCTTCTCTGGTAGTGCCGTAGTGGATAAGCATAACACCGCTGGCTTTGGCGAAGGCGCTATCGTGGCTTTCTATACTTCAGCGGGGCAGCAACAAACCCAATCCCTCGCTTACAGCTTGGACAACGGACTCACTTTCACCAAGTATGCCCACAACCCTGTGATCCCAAACCCTGACATTGAGGATTTCCGAGACCCTAAGGTATTTTGGTATGCTCCCCAGAACAAATGGATTATGTCCTTGGCTACTTCCCAAACTATTACCTTTTATAGCTCCAAGAATCTCAAACAATGGGAAAAACTTAGCGAATTTGGAGAAAATATAGGAGCGCATACAGGGGTATGGGAATGCCCTGACCTCTTCCCGCTAACCTACGACGGAAAAGTCAAGTGGGTGCTCTTTGTCAGTATCAACCCCGGTGGACCTAATGGTGGAAACGCTACCCAATACTTCATTGGTGATTTTGATGGTACTACCTTTACTCCCGACCCTCTCCCCTACCCACTATGGTTAGACTATGGTCGTGATAATTATGCAGGAGTTACTTGGAGCAATATCCCTGAAAGTGACGGACGTAGGCTCTTCCTTGGCTGGATGAATAACTGGGATTATGGCAATGTGGTGCCTACCCGAAATTTCCGTAGCGCCATGACCCTTCCTCGAGAACTAAGATTGGCACATAACGGCTCACACTTGGTCGTGGCCAGCTTCCCTGTCAAAGAAGTAGGCGATGAAAAGGATGGCACCCCTATCATCATGGACAAACTCACCGAAGAGACCTTCCCTATAGGAGCCGATTATTATAACAACGGCTATGTATTGAGCTTTACCATCAAGCCTAATGGCCTTTCTATATTTGATTTTGCTTTGCAAAACAGCAAAGGAGAGAAAATCATTTTTGCCTTTGATACCAATCAGAAGACTTTCATCGTGGATAGAAGTCAAAGTGGCCTTTCTGACTTTAGCAGCAACTTTGCCAAACCTCTGATCAAGGCGCCTCTGACCAAAAAGGATAGCTATACCATACATATGTGGGTAGATAAAGCCTCCACCGAGGTATTTATCAATGGCGGTGAGGTCGTACAGACCAATATTGCCTTCCCTACTGAGCCTTATAACCAATTAAAATTTGATTTAAGAGGAAATACTGTCATCAGTGTAGATAACATTACGCTATACAAAGTTAAACATGATTAAATATCCTCAAGCAGGGAAGAAAGACGCTTTTTCCCCTACTTTTTCTATACAATAATCACACTAATTTGATTCTATCATGAAAAATACCATCGTAGGACTGGGAGAAATTCTTTGGGACGTATTCCCTGAAAGAAAGGTACTGGGGGGAGCGCCTGCCAATTTTGCTTATCATATCTCCCAATTTGGATTCCAAGGTCATGCTGTAAGCGCCATAGGAAAGGATCTCTTAGGCAAGGAAATCTTGGCCAGTTTAGAGAAAAAACATCTCAACTACCTCATAGAACAGACCGATTTCCCTACAGGCGAAGTCAAAGTAAGATTAGATAACTGGGGCGTTCCTCAATATGAGATTTGTGAAGGAGTGGCCTGGGACAATATCCCCTTTACCCCTGCTATAGAAAACCTCGCCAAGCAGACGCATGTGGTCTGTTTCGGTTCCTTAGCACAGCGCCATGAGGTGTCTCGCAATACCATCCATGCCTTTTTGGATACTATGCCCAAGGATAGCCTAAAGATATTTGACATCAATCTAAGACTCAACTATTATACCAAGGAAATCGTTGAAAGCTCTCTTGAAAAGGCTGATATTCTCAAGATTAATGACGAAGAAGTGGTAAAAATAGCCCAACTCTTTGGCTGGAATGCTCCTGAAAAGGAAGTTTGTAAACAATTATTGGAGAAATACCACCTTGATGTACTCATTCTCACCAAGGGTACCGAAGGCAGTTGGGTCTTAACCCCCAAGGAAGAATCCTTCTTGCCTACCCCGAAGATTACCATTGCCGATACTGTAGGGGCTGGGGATTCCTTTACCGCTGCCTTTATTGCCTCTCACCTACATGGGCGCTGCTTGGTGGCCTCCCACCAGTTGGCCGTAGAGGTCTCTGCCTATGTATGCCAGCAACATGGTGCCATGCCTCGCCTTGCCGATGCTCATTTGGAATTATTCAAGTAATCACCCTATTTTTTACTGTTTTTTATTCGAATAAAGATAAGCACTACAGATAAGAGTAAAGTGAAAATAGCCGTGCCTATAATCCAATTTTGTAGGCGCAAGGAACTCTCCTCCATTTGCTGTAGAGAATAAGGCACGCCAAAAATGATTTCTTCGGCTGAGAAGAAAAGTAACCCAAAAAGCAGGAATACCACCTGTGACCGCTTGAGTATCTCTATCACTTCTTTCTGTAACAGCATATCATAAAGAATAAATATGAGTACACAGAAGAGAACAGGAGCTGTAAAAATAGAAAAATTATAGGTAAGTATCGCAAACAGATAAGCGGTAAAAATAAGATAGTTGACTACCTTAGGAATTTTCAAGTACCAAAGAAATATCAAGAAAGCAAATATTATATAATAAAAAGAGAATAGTATAATGAGTATCTCTTGATAATTCTCTCCAAGATCTTGTTCCATATACTCCAAAAGGTTGTTGCTATATAGGAAAAGATACCAAGAAAGCATAGCCAAAAAGGCAAAAATCACTTGTATGCGGTATTTTCGCTTCAGCGTAGCATCTTCTATACGTGGGGTGGGAAGTCTCATTGTTTGCTTAAAAGGTGGTGGTAAAATTCTTCAAAAATAATCTTAAACCAAGCCGTGTATCGCTCTGGCGCCTGCAAAATATCCTCTTTGATAGCCTCTAAGGAAAGCCATTTCCAGGAGGCTACTTCTTCTGGATTTATCTGAGGCTGGGCATCGCTATAGCCTATTAACACATGGTCATATTCGTGCTCAGTAAGGCCATTATCAAAAGGGGCTTTGTATATGAAAGAGAATACCTCCTGAAGGGGTACTTGCAAGCCCATTTCTTCCTGTAGGCGTCGCTCGCCCGCTTGTTGGTTCGTCTCTCCCGCTCTGGGGTGGCTACAACAGGTATTTGTCCAAAGATTGGGAGAGTGATACTTACAAGCTGCTCGCTGTTGCAAGAGCACCTCTTGCTTGGAATTAAATATAAAAACTGAAAACGCCCGATGCAGGAGTCCCTTCTCGTGCGCTTCCATTTTTCCCATAAGCCCTATAGGCTCATCTTTTTCATTGACTAAGATAACTTGTTCTTCCATAAGTATCAATCAATGAGTGATTCAAAAGTCATGCGATCACCCTTTGTAAGGCCTAACTTATCGGACAATCCTCCATTGATTTCCAGCACATACATAGCATCTCCTTCTGAAGGACGTGAAGTCTCTGACAAGGGAGCTGCATTCTTAGCTATACTTACGATTTCTTTTTCTTTATTCAAATAGATGATATCCAAGGGTATATAAGTATTATGCATCCAAAACGAACGCGGTTTCTCCTCATGGAATACAAAGAGCATCCCTTGGTTCTCCTTCATTGATTTGCGGTACATCAGTCCCAATTCAGTTTCCTGTGCAGTACGAGCAAACTCTATTTCAAAGGTTTTGATAAGGGTGTTATCCTTCTTGTAGAAGGAAAGATTCCCCTCATGCTCAAAAGGAGGTTCATATGGCTTTATCTCCTCTGGAGTAATAACTTGTTGAGGAAGGCTATCTGAACTTCCACGACCGAAAAAGTACGGAAGTATCATGGCTAAAGCTACCAATACAAGCCCTCCCATAAGGATATTGGTAAAATGTTTTCTAAAAAAATCCACTTATAATAATGATTAATGGTTAATGACTAATGGTTAATGACTAATGGTTAATGATTAATGACTAATGACTAATAATTAATGAATGCAGGGTGGATTAATCATTAATCATTGCTGGCATTAATCATTATATGAGTTTTCCCACAAAGAACAGCACACTCATCAAAAAAGTAGAGAGCGCTACCACTTTCAATTGGGAATCAAAAGCCTTGGGTTCTTTTACAGCTCTTACATAGAAAAGATGAAATACCAAAGGTACAAAAGCTATGATATACAACGCCTTGTAACGAAACTCAAGAGTCAATACTGTATAAAGCATCATAAGGCACATGGCTATGATAATAAGTCAATAATGATAATATTT
>CAJZFM010000177.1 GCA_915070235.1 uncultured Capnocytophaga sp.
TAGCTACTAAGCGAATATTAATAGGTTCAAAAACACTAAAACCTATAGTAGGATCACCATCAAAAAGTTTTACCTCTACGTTATAGGCAGTCCCTTTAGGATCGGCGGTTTCATTATTAAAACGCACATAATAAGTACCTAAAATATTTCCACAAAAGCCATCTTGCCATTTAAAATAGTTGAAGGCACTATTATCGCTGTGTCTAATAATAGGTATACCAGTACTCACACTGATGTTTCTAGTATTAGAATTAGTTTCAAAAATATCATTACTATTTGCAATACCACTTCCCCAATAAGCATAATAGGTGTTTTGCCTACCTGTGGTACATTTGTTTACAGTATATTTTTCGGTAATAGTAACTACTCCGTTATTTGCCAAGTTAGCATTAGCAATTTTATAGATAGGCTTCCCTGCATTAGGAAGTCCTATGGGCACTGTGCCTACTTGAGTAAGTGGCATACCATTGTGAGACACACTAAGTCCTACTACATCCCTATGGTCATAGGCAATAGAGAAATATACATCTTTCACTATACCATTCCCTGTATTGCGAATATCAAAAGTTTCAGTACGTGCTCCCAACACATCAGTCTGAGTGGTTGGTAGTTGTACTGCCAAAGTAGGGCGTGGCAGCTGATAGGGGACTACATTCTTAACCGCTGGACTGGGTGCTAACCCTTGTACGGTAAGGACAGCCTCATCTTGTAAGCCTCCAGCAAGGGCAGGGTTGGTAAGCACGGCTTTAGTCGCCTTACGCTTGAACTTTACTGTTACACTGCCTGAAGCCCCTGTAAGGGTGAAGACAGGCTTATTGGCATCAGTAGAACCCGTTTTGAGGGATACAGTAGCCCCAGTAGCAGTTACTGTACCAGGCATATACTCAATTCCTGCTGCCAAGTTTACTTGCAGCTCTCCCGAAGTTTTCCCCGTAGGCATATTAAAGGAAACAGTCAGTTCTCCTACAGAGAAATCACTATTTCCAGCAAAATGTACCGGTGACTGAGCTATTACACTATTAATAGTTACCTGCCCCCATACAGCTCCCATGGAGAGGGTTAACAGCGTGAAAATTAACAGTCTAATAAAAGAAGTTGTTCTTTTTCTCATTTCTTTCATGATTTAAGAAAACATTGTTTAATAAATTGGGCGCAAAAATAATATATTTTTTCATATATTCACCATCTTTTCATGAGAAAAAGTTATCAATATTTGACAACAAATTTTTAAGTAATTTTTGTTTTTATCTTTATTCTTTGAATTACATAAGAGTAGTTAGTGGTTAGTGATTAGTGACAAATGACCAGTGACTAATCTTTGTGTGAGAATTAGTCACTGGTCATTGGTCACTTGTCACTTGTCATTAGTCGTTTGTCATTGAACTGTAGTACTCATAGAAGTATGGAATAGTCTCTATGCCTTTGAAAAAGTTAAACAGACCATAGTGTTCGTTGGGTGAGTGGATAAGGTCGGAATCCAAACCGAAGCCCATAAGGATCGACTTGGTGCCAAGTTCCTTCTCGAAGAGGGCTACAATCGGAATACTACCACCTTCGGCTGCTGGAATAGGTGCCTTACCAAAGGTCTTTTCCATGGCTTTCTCTGCGGCCTTGTAACCTTTGTTCTCTATATCCATAGCATAAGCAGGGCCTCCGCTTAGGTCTTTTACCTTAACTGTTACCCCTTTAGGAGCGATCTGTTCAAAATATTGGGTAAATAGGCTTACTACTTCCTTGCTGTCTTGGTCTGGTACCAATCGCATGGATATTTTGGCATAGGCCTTGCTTGGGATAATGGTCTTAGCTCCCTCGCCTGTATAACCTCCCCAGATACCATTGACATCCAAGGCTGGACGAATGGTGGCACTTTCCAAAACAGAATAACCCTCTTCATGCTTGGCCTCAGCTATACCCAAGTCCTTTTTGTAGGCCTCCAAAGAGAAAGGCGTTTGGGCAAACATGTGGCGTTCCTCTGGCAGGAGCTCTTTCACCTTATCATAAAAATGAGGGATTGTGATACGATTCTTCTCGTCATAGAGCTTAGCTATCATCTGGCTAAGTACTGTGACAGGATTTTCTACAGCTCCTCCATACACCCCAGAGTGTAGATCGCGGTTAGGGCCTGTCAGCTCTACTTCTACGTAGCTAAGCCCGCGCAATCTTAGGGTTACCGAAGGCACATCATTGGCGATGATACTGGTATCGGAGATAAGGATAATATCGTTCTTGAGTTTTTCTCGGTTGGCATGTACAAATGCGCCAAGATTCTTAGAACCTACTTCCTCTTCGCCCTCAATCATAAACTTCACATTACAAGGAAGTTTGCCTTCCTTGACCATATATTCAAGCGCTTTTACATGCATGAACACCTGTCCTTTGTCATCACATGCCCCACGAGCAAAGATAGCTCCATCGGGGTGTGTTTCAGTCTTTTTGATTACAGGTTCAAAGGGGTCGGTATCCCATAGTTCCAAAGGCACCGCAGGCTGTACGTCATAGTGACCATATACCAATACCGTAGGTAAGTTATCCCCTACGTGTTTCTCCCCATATACTACAGGGTTACCCTCAGTAAGGCAGATTTCTGCTTTGTCGCAACCTGCCTTCAAGAGGGCTTCTTTCACCCACTGTGCAGTGGCCTCTATAGAAGATTTGTATGCTGAATCCGCACTAATGGAGGGCATACGCAATAGCTCGAACAACTCGCTTAGGAAGCGGTCTTTGTTCTGCTCAATGTAAGTTTTTATATCCACGTCTTTAATGATTAAATGATTAATGTTTATATAGTTAATGACTAATGACTAATGACTAATCATTTTTGGTATTAATCATTAATCATTATTGGCATTAACAATTATCTACTCCCACTCTATGGTTGCAGGCGGCTTGGAGCTGATGTCATACACCACGCGATTTACGCCTTTTACCTTATTAATGATTTCATTGGAGACCTTTTGCAGGAAGCTATAAGGCAGATGTACCCAGTCGGCCGTCATACCATCGGTACTTTCCACGGCACGTAAGGCGACACACTTCTCATAAGTACGCTCGTCTCCCATTACTCCTACACTGTTGATAGGCAATAGAATCGCTCCTGCTTGCCATACCTTGTCATATAAGTTATTGTCCTTAAGGGCATTGACAAATATCGCATCTACCTCCTGAAGGGTTGCCACTTTCTCTGGGGTGACATCACCTAAGATACGTATGGCCAAGCCTGGCCCTGGGAAAGGGTGACGACCCAGCAGCTCCGCTGGAATCCCCAAAGAGGCGCCTACGCGGCGCACCTCGTCCTTGAAGAGGGTACGTAAGGGCTCTACAATCTTGAGCTTCATATAATCGGGCAAGCCTCCTACATTGTGGTGGCTCTTAATGGTGGCCGATGGCCCTTTGACTGAGACTGACTCTATCACATCGGGGTAAATAGTCCCTTGTGCCAAGTAGGTAACATCGGTAATTTGGTGGGCTTCCTTGTCAAATACTTCTATAAAGACACGCCCTATAGTCTTGCGCTTGGCCTCTGGGTCAGTAACCCCTGCCAAGGCGGAAAGAAACTCCGCTGAAGCATCTACGCCTTTGATATTCAGACCCATACCTTTGTATTGTTCCAAAACGCTTTGGAACTCCCCCTTGCGCAACAGCCCATTATTGACAAAGATACAGTGCAACTGACTACCAATAGCTCTGTTTAGGAGCACGGCAGCCACGGTGGAATCCACTCCTCCTGAAAGGCCTAAGACCACTTTCTCCCCACCTATCTGCGCCTTGAGCGAGGCCACAGTAGTCTCAATAAAGTTGTCCGCCGTCCAAGAGGGGGTAAGCCCCGCTATCTTAAAGAGGAAGTTGGACAAGAACTGTTTGCCGTCGGTGGAGTGATATACTTCTGGGTGGAACTGTATGGCGTAAGTTGGCTCGCCCTCTATGCGGTAGGCGGCATTCTCCACATCGGGAGTGCTGGCTAAGCGTACCCCACCGGTGGGTAGCGCTTTGATGGTATCACTATGGCTCATCCACACCTGACTATTGGCGGGGATATCAGCTAAGAAGGGCTCGTTTTCCTTGAGATAAACCAAGTGTGCACGGCCGTACTCACGTACATCGGAAGGCGCTACTTCACCTCCAAAGAAGTGAGCTAAGTATTGTGCCCCATAGCAAACGGCCAAGATTGGTTTTTTGCCCCTGAAGAGCGACAAATCAGGGTGAGGGGCATCGCTGGCACGCACCGAATAGGGCGAACCTGAAAGAATCACCGCTGAGAAAGTCTCTACCTCCTCAGGCAAATGATTATAAGGGTGTATCTCACAATATACACTGAGCTCTCTCACCCTACGAGCAATAAGCTGTGTATATTGGGAGCCAAAATCTAAAATAAGTACTTTATCCATGTTTTAGTTGTTAATCTTTGTAAATAGTTATTCTTTTCTTTTGAACCTTCATTTTTCTATCAAAAATAATAGATAACTCCCATTTGTACGACTAAGTTCTTCAGATCTGTATTGAAGGGAGCCTGACCACCGTAATAATTAGTATAATTATTGATATTTCCTTGTCCTGACTTGACCCTTGCCTCAAGGCTTAATGAGGGAAGTATAGGTGCCTCTCCCCCCACAAGCCCTGCCACATCGAAGGTTCTTGGAGAAGGTACCTTGCTATCCTTCTTTACCAATAGGTCAGTGGTCAGTCCTGCATCTAAGTATAAAAATTCGAGCAAACGAAAATGGATGATATATCCCATAGAAAGGTAGCCTAAGGAATAGCGCCCTCCATATTGTGCATTGTAAGAGTCTTTGTAGTGTGAACCTTGCCCCGAATACATCAGCTCTAACTTTCCACTAATGTTTCTATCGGTACGTACTCCCAGCACTGCTCCTACATAGAAGCTCGATACATAGGAAAAATCATTCTGTTGATAGAGGAAGCCTCTGGAAAAAGTTGAGAGCGAAAGCCCTGCCTTGGCTCCTATACGTACATTGCTCTCTTGTGCGGTAACAGTACACAAGGGAAGCAATGATAAAAGAAATACAAAAATTCTCATGCTAATTGGCT
>CAJZFM010000178.1 GCA_915070235.1 uncultured Capnocytophaga sp.
CAAAGTATATAATCTTATAATTATTTATTTAGGATCGTAAGCCCACTTGAGGTATAGGGAGCCCCAAGTAAAACCACCGCCGAAGGCTGCGAAGACGAGATTATCTCCCTTTTTGAGTTGTTTCTCGTAGTCATAGAGAGCCAAAGGTAGGGTGGCGGAGGTGGTATTGCCGTAGCGCTGGATATTGAGCATCACTTTCTCATGGGGGAGCCCCATGCGGTCGGCTGTAGCGTCAATGATGCGCTTGTTGGCCTGATGAGGTACCAGCCAGTTGAGGTCATCAGCCGATAGGTTATTGCGTTCAAGAATCGCATCGGTGGCATCGGCCATACGGGAGACGGCATATTTGAAAACCGTTTTTCCGTCCTGATATAGGTTATTTTTTCCTTCCTTGAGAGTTTCAGGAGTTGTAGGGAGGATAGAGCCGCCTGCTTCTATCTTGAGGTATTCGCGACCAGAGCCATCGCTACGTAGGTACTCATCTTGTACCCCTAAGCCTTCGTAATTAGGTTCAAAAAGTACAGCCCCCGCTCCATCGCCAAAGATGATACAAGTAGCGCGATCGGTGTAATCCACAATAGAAGACATTTTGTCAGCCCCGACCAAGAGCACTTTCTTGTATCTGCCCGACTCTATATAGCGAGCTGCTGCGGACATACCATAGAGGAAGCTGGAACAAGCCGCTTGTAGGTCAATAGCAAAGGCATTGACCGCTCCTATCTGGGTAGCCAAGTAAGCGCCAGAGATTGCCACAGGCATATCGGGAGTTACACTGGCAAAAAGGACTAAATCAATATCGGCAGGGTTGGTACCAGTCTTACGGAACAAATCTTCAACCGCTTTTATGCCCAAGAAAGATGCTCCCTTGCCTTCTTCTTTTAAAAGCCTTCTTTCCTTGATACCTGTACGGGTGGTAATCCACTCATCGGTGGTATCTACCATTTTTTCTAGCAAACTGTTGGATAGAACAAAATCGGGTACATATCCGCCCACGCCTGTTATAGCAGCTGTAATTTTTGTCATAGAAATCAAAGTTTAACCGCTCTTAAAAGAGCATATGAAATAGAGGCGCAAGTTACAAAAAAAATACGAATTGTGGTACAATAAAGTTATTTTTTTCTTACTTATCGCTAAAGAATTAAGGTTTAAAATACTGGTATAGATATACGTTTTGAAAATTACCATCAAAGAAGCACCAGTCCTTCAGGGTGGCAGTGCATAGGAAACCTTGTCGCAAAAATAGTTTTTGGCTATAGAGATTTCCCTGATGTACATAGGCGGTGAGCTGGTGTAAGTCTAAGAAAGTAAAGGCATAGTTGCATAGTTGCTCCAAGGCCTTGGTAGCAATTCCTTTTTGCCTGAAAGGAGCAGCAACGACTATAGCTACAGAAGCACGTTTGTTCTTGGGTTGATAGTCGTATAAGTCGGCACAGCCAACCGCCTTTTCTTGGTAGGTAATGACAAAGCGTTGTTGCTTGACCTGATAGATGTCTTGGTGTGCATTGGCTATATAGGACAGTAATAGCTGCCGAGAGAAGGGTGCTTGTGTCTCGCTTACCTCCCAAAGTGTTTGGTCATTCTCTAAGTTGTATAAAAAATCTATATCTTCAGGTTCGAGTGCTCTTAGTGCTACCATAATTATACACTTATAGTTCCTTCAAAGACGAAATCAGCACCACCAATAAGCCATACATTGGTATATTCTTTTATTTTTAGGCCAAGAAATTCCTTTTTCACCTCAAAAGTTACCTCCAGTGTGCCACCTTTGGTCTCCAAGATGATGTATTCGGCCTTGGTTTTTCCTGTTTTGTGCATAGCAATGGCTGTAGCAGTGGCACCTGTACCACAGGAATACGTCTCGTCCTCCACGCCTCGCTCATAGGTACGTACCTTAAAGCGATTGTCGGCTATGGGCTCTACGAAATTCACATTGACCCCCTCAATATTGAAAGGTACGCCATAGCGTATTTCAGCTCCTTTTTTCTTAACGTCCAAGCTGTCCAGATTTTTGACAACCTCCACATAATGAGGTGACCCTGTATCAAGAGTTACTCCCTTCTTCACCTTTTGGATATCGCTGACATCTTGCATTTGTAAGTGAATAAGGTTGTTCTTGAAGATAGCCCTGTGCAGTCCGTCAGGGGCGGAGAAGGTAGTTTCCTCGGCTGAGATAACGCCCAGCTTGCGAGCAAAGGCTACGATACAGCGTCCGCCGTTGCCACACATGGAGCTTGGATTGCCGTCAGAATTGTAATAGACCATGGAAAAATCGTTCTCTGGGTCATTCTCTAGCAGGATTAACCCATCAGCACCAATACCAAAACGACGCTCACACAACTGTGCCACTAGCTTGGTATTGCCCTTTGGAAAGGTAGCAGTACGGTTATCAACCATGATAAAATCGTTGCCTGCCCCTTGGTATTTGTAAAAATGTATAACTCTCATTGTCTGTGTTTTTAAGGGCAAAATTAGGAAAAATAACAGAATAAACAAAGAAACAGAAAAATATTTTTAAGAAAGCATTTTTTTATTTTGTCTTTTACTGAAAAGATTGTAATTTTGCCACCCGAAAATAGTGAAAAGTGATTAGTGAAAAGTGATTAGTGGTTAGTGATTAGTTTTTAAGGATTATTACTTTTTACCTTATTACTTTTTACCCTATTACTTATTACTTTTTACCTTTTACTTTAAATTTAGATAGTTGTGTGGCGAGAGAGAACAAAATTAGTCGTTAAAGACGAGGGTTTACAGAAATTGGAGCACTCTCATGTCCTTGTAGTAGGACTGGGGGGTGTAGGGGCTTTTGTTGCCGAATTTTTAGCCCGTGCAGGGGTGGGACACCTTACCATAGTAGATGGCGATGTGGTGGACATCACTAACAAAAACAGACAACTTATAGCCCTTGATTCTACTATAGGGCAGCCTAAAGCAGAGCTTGTAGCTCAGCGGCTTAGGGACATTAACCCCCATATAGTGCTGGAGGTCATCAATGACTTTCTTACCCCTGAGACGGCTTACGACTTGGTGGATAGTCGGTTTGACTATGTGGCTGATTGTATAGATAGTATATCCCCTAAGATAAGTCTGCTTAGAGCTTGTCATGATAGTCGAGTGAAGGTCATCAGCAGTATGGGAGCAGGAGGTGTACTAGACCCCTCCAAGGTAAAGGTGGCCGACATTTCCCAAACCCGTGATTGTCCGCTAGCACGTACTATCCGCAAAAGACTCAAGAAAGAAGGTATCCAGCCTAAGTTCAAAGCCGTGTTCTCCCTAGAACTCCCAGATAAGGATATGATGGCGCTCACTGATGGGGCAAACTTCAAGCGTTCCTATTATGGCACCATGAGCTATATGCCTGCCCTCTTCGGTATCCATGTAGCAGGGGTGATTGTACGCAAACTCATAGAGTAGCTTAGAACCAAAAACCAATGTTGAAAAGCCAAAGAAACTTATTCGTCTCAGGAGAATAGGTAGCCTTTAGCTCAATGGGGCCTAAGATCGTATCGGAGCTTAACCCCAAGGCATAGCCTGTATATTTGGGCTTGGCAAACCAACTGCGCTCAGCAAACATATTGTCATTAGCATTAGCGATATTGGCAATGGCCTTGATATAATTCTTCTTATAAAAACGATAGTTGAAAGAAAGTTCCCCCTTGAGGAAGTCATAATTCCCAAAGCTTAAGTAATCATACCCATAGAAAGGGAGAATGTTTCCGAAAAAGTTATCCCCTTGTCCCCCGAATACATACTGCAAGAAAGGAGCATTGGGTAGTCCCAAGTGGAAGCCTGCCGAACACATGGCTTTTCCAGAAAGCCGATCGGTAATTCGCCAAGCGCCTCCTATATCGGCTTTGACCAAGATGATAGGGTTAATCCTTTCTCCATAGCCTGTAGAGTGTAGGTACCAATGGCCACGTGCATCAAAGTACAATCCCTCGGTAGGGAAAAGTGCATTGTCCAAAGAGTCATAGCGCAGATAGCTGAAAAGAGAATAGTAATTTACTTGTTCATTGAAGTTGTCAGGCTGTGCTTTCACTTTATACAACTCGTGCTCTACACCTGCTCCCACTAAGAACTTGCGACGGAAGAAAATAGACTGCAAGTATAGCTGGTTCTTCAGACGAGAGAGCGCCAAGTTGGTATCCCCAGTGGTGAGTGAAAACCCTTTGAAAGAGATATCACGACGGAAATGGTCATACTTACTCTGAAAGCCATAACTGGTATAAAATCCCTTATCTACGTAATAATCAAACTTATAGCGAAGGTTATCACCAGCGATAAAGTCAAAGGAAATAAAATCGTCCTTCTGTAGGAAACTTGATCGGCTTAGATTCAGGAGTATGCTCGTCTGGTAAAGGTTGTCGTAGTGCAGGGACATCTTCACCCAAGTCTGTGCAGGGGCTTCCTCCAAGATAAACCGCAATTCTTCTCCCTCATCGGTGGAGCAGATATGGTAGTTGATCCCCCTAAAATTCTGGGTAGCCATGATATTCTGCACCCCGTCTTTGAGGTCTTTGAAGGAGATTTTCTCATTCCACTGGAATCCCAATTTCCCTCTAAGATACGCATCGGAATAGTGCTTATTACCTGAAAAGGTAATATTGCTAATTCGCAAGGAATCAGGGATTTTGGTATTTATAATATCAGAGTCTTTCTTTCTGAGATGTCGCTTGAGCCAATACAGGTGAGGGAGCACCTTTTTGGTAGCTACTCGTCCAGAGTCAATGATTGCCTGTCCGTCCTCAAAGGAAATGACATTATAACCACTCATATCGGGGTGGATATAGATGTCCGTTTTCTCTCGTTTCTCCTTCATGTCATTGGCGATTTTGTAGCCAGTAATCTGGAGCAATACGCTATTGGCCGAGCGTAAGTCCTTACGCTTTTTCAGGGGAGATTGTACATCTACTCCTATGATCACGTCCATACCCTTGGCTCTGACCTCATCTACAGGGTAGTTGTTCATCACCCCTCCGTCGGTTAGGTAGCGACCCTCTACATCTACAGGGGCAAAAAGGGTAGGGAAGGAGCC
>CAJZFM010000179.1 GCA_915070235.1 uncultured Capnocytophaga sp.
TACATTTCCACTCTTTACTTTATAGCCTAAGAGTTGGAAAGACTGGTAGCGTAATGCCTTGAGCGCTTCAGGGAGTGCTTGGGTAGTAAGGTTGATCAGCGCTCCTCCAGTAGCCCCAGCCAAGTATTGGAGTTTGTCCCAGTTGGCTACCTGTAGTGAGCTAATCACACTCACGGGAGCTTGTAAGGACTTGACAAGTGATGGCAAATCAAATTCTTTAGCACCGAAATTGAAAATCCCATCGGAAAAGAGTAAGTACTGGTCGGCACCTTTGGGGAATACCATAGCATTGCCGTCGGTTGCCCCGTCATAGACTTGTTTTTCCAAATATTCCCGTAGCTCTTGCCAATTGCCGTCCTTTACGTCAAAGACTACGGGCTTGGTAGCACGGATATGGAAGGTGGTGAGGGTTACTTTTGTATTCTTGATCTCCTTAAAATAAGCATCTAAGAGCGCATATTCCTTGGCAAAGTCTCTTTTTTCGTTAGAAAGAGAGCTATCCCAAAGGATACCTATGCTTTTGGGTGCTTCTTTCTCCCTTAGAGACTGTTTTTCCAATGTCATATTTCCATAAAGGTAGCTTTCATTTCCGTTGGTAGCGGTAATGAGTTGCGGTTTGTCTATTTTAGGGAAGAGAAGCGCAATATTTTTGTCCAAAGTATAGTTGGTCTGCTCTACCTCACTGATATAGCTGTTGCGGCTTTGGGTAAAGTCCAACTGTAGAGAGTTCTGGATATCCGCTTTGACAAAGCGAGAAACTACCTCGGTATGAATCTTGAACTTCTTGAGCTTGACGGCATTGGCTATGGGTAGGAAGTAAAAGTCCTGTCCGTTCTTTTGGGAGAGTTCTTGCTCGAAAGCGATGAGGATTCTACGCGTTCCCCTGCGAGGCATAGGATATACACGGGCACGGAAGTTGTTACCTTCGGTTTTTTCGAGCAAACCAGGGTCTACCCCACGGCGTACGATGTCCTCAAAGGCTTTGCGTCCCAAGGCCTTATCCACAACAACCCCCTCGCGGAGCTTGCCGTCTATATCCAAGGCAAAGCGAGAGACTTGCTGCCCATCGGAGAGGGGAAACTCAAACTCACCCTCCATCACGCGGCTATTGGGATTGTAGAAAGTCATCTCCATTGTGGTTACCGCTGTCTGTCCTACCACCAAGATATCCACCGAAAGGTCTTGTAGTTGCATGGGCTTGGCATTATCCTCTTGGCTTACCTTTACCTGAGGTAGGATGATTTTCTGTGCAGTAGCACTCCCTATAGAAAAAAGAAGTGCTATAAAAGATAGAAATTGTTTCATATGCTTTTAAGATAAAATAAATACTTTCATAGCACAAAAAATATGCCAAATAGTAAGTATAATCTTAAAAAAATATATATCTTTGCACACCAAAATAATTCCTATGTTAAAACATATATGTCTGCTTTCTGTAGTCATTCTTTTTGCTGCTTGCAGGGATAAAGGAAAGAATGGTGATTTGTTGGATGAGATGGCAGGTAGAGAGATCAACGAACCCTATGAGCCTCTTTTCTTACAAGACACTGCGGTAGCTTCCTTGAAGAAGGTTACTATTAAGGACAACTACTATAAGCCTGCTATAGAGCGAGAAGTGGTGAACTTCTACAAAAAATATAATTATCAAACCCGCTGGCTTTACCAGAACAAGCCTTCACCGCTTTTTGCTTCCTATATCAAGACCCTTACGGAGCTTACCGATTATGGTTTTTTCCCACAGAACTATAGGCAACATGAGTTGGATTCCTTAGTGGGGCATCTCTACCAGCATAAGGATTCCTTGTTCTTAAAGCAGTTGGAGACGACCGACCGAGAGATTACGGCCTCCTTTCTGCTACTTACCCGCCACCTCACCCAAGGGCGAATCCCGAAGGTAGGTGATGATGTCCGTGTATGGAAGCGCAACAAACCCATATTTGACAATGTAGAGTTGCTCTTGAAGCTCAAGGATACTGATAACCTATCCACCGTCATAGAAGCGCTACAACCCCAACAAGCCTTCTACAAGGCGATGGCGCAGAAGTATAAGGAATTGCTTAAGGATACGACCTCCTATACCCCTTTTGCCATTACAGATCTGAAGAGCTTTGCTGTAGGCTATAGTGATAGTACCGTGGTAGCCCTGCGTAACCAGCTGGGGCTCAGGGGTTACAAACCTGTGGCATTGGGAGCTCTTGCCGAAGTAGATTCACTGCTGATAGAGGCCGTTAAGCAATTTCAGCGACAGGTAGGCCTTACAGCTGATGGAGCACCAGGAGCGCTGACGATGAGCTATTTGCAAATGACTCCAAAGCAACAGAGCGACTTGCTCTTGCTCAATATGGAGCGCCTACGCTGGCAGAATAAAGATCTGGGAGAGGATTATATATTGGTAAATATTCCTGAATATCGCCTAAACCTCTACCATAAAGATTCTCTGAAATTCACCACCAAGATAGTAGTAGGTAGGCCAGATACGCCTACACCTATTTTTTCCGATAGCCTCAAGTATGTAGAGTTTCGTCCTACTTGGTCAGTGCCTATAAGTATTGTACGCAAGGAGATGATCCCCCGTATAGTAGATAGTGGGGATTCACTCAAGTATGCCAAGCGTGGGTATAAGCTCTATGAGAATAATAAGGAGATAGATCCAGCTACAATCAACTGGAGAGACGAGAAGACCCTCAGGCGCAATTTAGCTTTTGTGGAGAACCCTTCGGCGAATAACTCCTTGGGCTTGGTCAAGTTTGTCCTCCACAATGACATGAGTATCTACCTACATGATACCCCCAGCAAAAAGCTCTTTGACAATACCCAACGCACTTATAGTCATGGCTGTGTAAGGGTGCAATATCCCGATAGCTTGGCTTACCAGCTGCTCAAGCACACCGCTGAGTGGAATTACCAGAAGGTCAATGACGCCATGCAGACAGGCCGAGACCAGTACCGCGTACGCCCTAAGCAACACTTTGTGGTGGATATATCCTACCTCACCGCTTGGGTAGATGAGACAGGGCAGCTTGTGATCCGCAATGACCCTTATCAGTTTGACAAGGAACAACTCAAGCTCTTAGAGCGTTATAAGAAGATGTAACTTATCATAGTGTAGCGGCGAAAACCTCCAAGAAATGAGAGGTGATACGCTGCTTCACTTCTTCCATGGGTACCTCCCTGCCCAGCTCCACCTTGAGGGAAGTTACCGCCTTGTCAGCAATACCGCAGGGTACGATATAACCAAAGTAACTCAAATCCGTATTCACATTGAGCGCGAAGCCATGCATGGTTACCCAGCGAGAGGCTCTCACCCCCATAGCGCAGATTTTGCGTGCCTTAGGCGTACCTACGTCCAACCATACTCCTGTCTCTCCGGGGCTACGTTCGCCCTTAAGACCATAGTTGGCAAGGGTAAGGATAATGACCTCTTCCAATGAGCGTAGGTACTTGTGGATGTCAGGGAAGAAGTTGTCTAAGTCCAATATAGGATAACCTACTACCTGCCCCAGTCCGTGGTAGGTGATATCTCCTCCGCGGTTTACCTTATAGAAAGAAATGTGTTTTTCCTTAAGGAACTCCTCGCTCATAAGCAGGTGCTCCATGACACCACTTTTGCCGAGGGTCAGCACATGAGGGTGTTCTACAAAAATCAAGTAATTAGGAGTAGGGGAGGGGTTCTCCTCACTGCGATTAGCGGTTTTTTGGTCAATAGTAGCCTGAAAGAGGGCTTCTTGCTCCTCCCAAGCCTCTTTATAGTCTTTTAATCCCCAATCAATGAGGGTAATTTTTTTGTTCATCTCTGTTTATATATGTAAGATGTCTGTTAAAAGTCTTCTCGAATAAAAAAACTCCCACGGATTTCACAGATTTTCTGTGTTTGTATAATCATACTACTGCGATCTATACGGATTATTATAAGACCAAAGGTCTTATTTTTTCAAGTAATCTAAGAAATCCCTTAAATCAGTAAAGAACTTAGTGTTCTTATCATTCATAAGTTTTTGAGCTTCTTCCATTGCTTTAATAGTAACAGTATTAGGAATACCTATTATCTCCTCAATAGGGAAATCAACTTCTTGTATTTCAGTTTGTAAGGTTATTTTGCTCATAATTTTAAATATTTTTGGATTGATGGAAGTTACTATTTCTTATCTCTTGCAAAGGTACGAAAAAGATTTGAATTGGAATAACTTTTGTTTATCATAGATATTCGTTGTATCTTTGCAGTGTTTTTATATTTATACTATCTTAATAATCATAACAGAGACAACTTTCGCATTATGGATGAAAAAATAAAAGAACTTATCCAACATTATATCATTTTTCTTCAGGAAGATCCTTCCAACGAAGATGAAGTGTATAAGTGGAAAGCAATAGAACATTTTCAGCAATATTGGGATATAGATACTGATGATTTCTATGAAATGTTCAAAGAAGCTTTTAGAAAAAGAGGGAACTTAGTATATCAAAATCCTTTTAGTTTCTTAGATGCATTAGGTAAATATTTTCCTGAACAGCTAAGAAATTTATTTCTTATAATCTATGGTTCTGATGACTTTTATACGAAACTAAAGAGGGCTAAAGATTTTGCAGAAAATAGCATAGAAGAATTGAAAAAAAAGCTCAATAAAGTAAATTTCAATCATCAGTTGGACGAGCGAACACTTTCCTTTTTGCTAACAATGCAGAATCCTGATGAAAATACTTTCTATAAGAAGGAGGTCTATAAGAAACTATGTGAATATTTGGATATTCCTACTAAAAAAGAAGAGAAATATTATCATTTTATAGAATTACTTAATCATATAGTTACTCTTCTTAATAATGATATATCGCTTTCTATTGAGAAAACATTTATTCCTAAAGGTTTTGATTTTCCTTTACTATTAGCACAGGATATTGTATATCAAAATATAAGCAAGGGAGATGAAGCGACAAAACTTTATTGGCTCTATAGTCCAGGTGAACAGGCTTCTAAATGGCAGGAATTTTATAACGAAGGAATTATGGCTATTGGCTGGGACGAATTGGGTGATT
>CAJZFM010000180.1 GCA_915070235.1 uncultured Capnocytophaga sp.
GAGGGATAGAGTACTTACCTTTCCCTTCACAGGACTTGCGCTTCTTCTTAGCTTATGTAGGCAGAAGTCGTGAAGTAGCCGATGTAACAAAGACCAACCACCGTGTGAGTTTGGGTATGATGTACCGTATCAAGGCTTTTTAAGTCTCTCATGCGTAAAATAACTAAAACCTCCCTCCCACAAGGAGGGGAGGTTTTGTGCTTACTTTATTTATTATATAGATTTTTAGAAATAATCGTTAAACATATAAGATATGAAACTCAGAAAAATATACACAAACCTACTATTCAAGGTATTCTGTGGAATACTCTTGGGAATACTTTTGGGCTGGCTCACTCTCAAGGGCTGGTTTCCACAGTGGATTTATAGAATACTACTGACCTTCAAGGGACTTTTTGGTAGTTTCTTAGGCTTTGCTATACCGCTGATCATCATGGGGCTTGTGATGCCCTCCATTAGCAAATTAGGTAAGAGTGCAGGGCGCTTGCTACTCATCACGGTGGGGATTGCCTATTCATTCACCTTGTTTTCAGGCTTTTCTACCTATTTCGCTTCGGAGGCGATATTCCCTTCCTTACTTGAAAATCAGCATATAAAACCTATGGAGGACGAGCTGGTACTTACTCCTTTCTTCTCTATCCAGATGCCCCCTATAGCCGATGTGATGACCGCCTTGGTACTTTCTTTTATCATGGGGATTGGTCTCTCTCTCAAGGAAAAATCGGTACTTTCTGGGGTGATAGAGGAGTTTGGTGAGATTGTCAGCTGGCTCATTGCCAAGGCTATTATCCCAGTATTGCCTTATTATATTATGGCTATCTTTGCTGAAATCACCTTTGGTGGAAAAGTAGTTTCCGTCATAGAGGTATTCTTTAAGCTCATTGTGGTACTCTTTGTCATGCACATACTCCTTTTGATTATACAATACCTAATTGCAGGAGGGATTGCAGGGAAGAATCCATTCAAATCACTTGTAACCATGTTGCCAGCTTATGCTACAGCCTTGGGTACCCAATCCTCCGCGGCGACCATTCCAATCACCCTACAACAGGCCATAAAGATGGGGGTATCGCGTCGTATTGCAGGCTTTGTCATTCCATTGTGTGCCACCATACACCTTTCGGGAAGCACTATGAAAATCACCGCTTGTGCTATGGCTTTGATGCTTTTGGAAGGTATGCCTTTTGATTTGGAACTCTTCTCAGGCTTTATCATGATGCTAGGCATTATTATGGTAGCTGCCCCAGGGGTACCAGGCGGAGCAATTATGGCTGCACTGGGTATCTTAGGTTCTATGTTGGGCTTCAATGAGGAGCAACAAGGACTGATGATTGCCCTCTATGTGGCTATGGATAGCTTTGGTACTGCTTGTAATGTAACAGGTGATGGAGCTGTAGCCCTCATAGTCAATAAGATAGAGGAAGGCAAAAGCGCCTAAACGCAAGTTATAAAATATTTGATAATCCAAAAATTAGTAGTACCTTTGCGTTTTCATTAAAGAGATTTTCAATAGAGATGAACAACAAACTACTTACAGTAGGAACTTTAGCCTTTGATACTATAGAGACGCCTTTGAGCAGGGTGGAGCGCACCATGGGAGGAGCCGCCAATTATAGTGCTTTGGCAAGTGCTATCTTTGATGTAGAACAGGCCGTCGTATCGGTCATAGGGGAGGACTATCCACAATCTTTTTTGGACTACCTTATAGAACGTGAGATAGATATTTCCCAAATAGAAAAAGTACAAGGAGGGCGCAGCTTCTTTTGGAGTGGGCGTTACTTTACTAATATGAACAAAAGAGAGACGCTTGAGACTCAAGAAAATGTACTTAGTGGTTATACCCCTAAAATAAATCTAGCGTTCTCTGATGCTTCCTTTGTACTACTGGGAAACCTACACCCCAAGGTGCAACTTCAGGTATTGGAGCAACTCTCTTCAAGACCCAGTCTTGTGGTTTCTGATACCATGAACTATTGGATAGATCATACACCTGAATTGCTCGAAGAACTTATCCAAAAAACCGATGTGCTTACCGTAAGCGATGAGGAGGCCTTTGCCCTTACAGGAGAGACTGTTTTGCTTAAGGCTGTAGAGAAATTACAACAAAAAGGCGCTTCTTATATCATTATCAAAAGGGGAGAGCATGGCGCTATGCTTTTCCACAAAGAAAAAAGATTCTTCACGCCTGCCCTGCCCCTGACACAGGTATATGACCCTACGGGAGCAGGAGATACTTTTGCAGGAGGCTTTATAGGCTATATGGCACAGACAGGAGAAGTCTCCTTTGAAAACATGAAAAATGCCTTGGTGTATGCCACTACCTTGGCCTCTTTCTGCGTAGAACAGATGGGAGTAGAAAGACTGCTTTCTCTGACCAAGGAAGAAGTGCTTCGTCGCCTTTTCTGCCTAAAAGAATTGACCCAATTTGAAATAAAAGTCGTCTAAAAAATGAGTGATGCCATCAAACACGAATGCGGAATTGCACTACTTCGCCTTCTTAAACCTTTAGAATATTATCAGCAAAAGTACGGAACCCCCTTCTATGGGTTGCATAAGATGTACTTGCTGATGGAAAAACAACACAATCGCGGGCAAGATGGGGCAGGAATTGCCAATATAAAACTTGATATGCAACCTGGCCAGCGCTATATAGGACGTGTGCGCTCGAATGATTCCCAACCTATTCAGGATATCTTCAAGCAAATCAACTCTCATATCAACGAACTGCTCAAGAGCCACCCAGAGGCTAAAGCAGATGTACAAGCCCTTAAAGAGCTCATACCCTACTTGGGAGAGGTGTATTTAGGCCATGTGCGCTATGGTACTTTCGGGAAAAATAGTATAGAGAATGTACACCCTTTCCTTAGAGAGAACAACTGGATCTATCGTAACCTTATCTTGGCTGGAAACTTCAACCTGACCAATGTTAATGAACTCTTCAACAAGTTGGTAGAGCTTGGCCAACATCCAATTGCTAAGACCGATACGATTACTGTTATGGAACGTATTGGTCACTTCTTGGACAACGAAGTAGAGGAGTGCTACCGTCGCCTCAAGCAGGAGGGTATCAGCAAGCGAGAGGCATCGCCACTGATTATGGAGCAATTGGACATGGTCAAAGTACTCAAGAAGGCCGCCGCACGCTGGGACGGAGGTTATGCCATGGCAGGTATTGTAGGGCATGGGGTTTCTTTTGTAATCAGAGATCCTGCTGCTATTCGCCCTGCTTATTATTATAAGGACGACGAAGTGGTGGTAGTGGCTTCCGAACGAGCTGTGATACAAACGGCCTTTAATGTACCTTTTGAGCAAGTAGAAGAGCTACCGGCAGGAGCAGCCATTCTTATCAAACGAGATGGCACTTCACAGATAGAACAGATCTTGGAACCCACAGAGCGCAAGGCATGTTCGTTCGAGCGTATCTACTTCTCTCGCGGTAGTGATCAGGAAATCTACTTAGAACGAAAGAAATTAGGCGCTTTGCTTTTGCCTCAGGTACTTCGCTCTATTGATAATGATCTGAAGAACACTGTCTTTTCTTATATCCCCAATACGGCAGAAACTTCCTTTTATGGACTGATAGAGGCAGTGTCCGAACATCTTAACCAAAAGAAAAAGCAGCAAATCCTTCAGCAAGGTGCTGCCCTGAATGAGACAAGCCTTAATGAAATACTCTCAGTACGCCCTCGTATAGAGAAGGTGGCTATTAAGGACGTAAAACTACGTACCTTTATCACCGAAGATGCAGGCAGGGAGGATATGGTAGCCCATGTGTATGACATTACCTATGGTTCGGTAAGAAAACATGAGGATAACTTGGTGATTATTGACGATAGTATCGTACGAGGCACCACGCTCAAGAAGAGTATCCTCAATATCCTCAACCGCTTGGAACCCAAGAAAATCACAGTACTATCCTCAGCTCCTCAGATTCGCTACCCTGATTGTTATGGGATAGATATGGCGCGCTTGGAAGACCTTATAGCCTTTGAGGCAACGCTCGCCCTACACAAGGACGCAGGTACCTACGGGGTAGTGGAGGCCATTTATAAGAAATGTCTTGCCCAAAAGAACAAGCCTGATGCGGAAATTATCAATTATGTCAAAGAACTTTATGCACCTTTCACCCCAGAGCAAATCTCTCTAAAGATTACCGAGCTTTTGCGCCCTGAGGCAATGCAGTGTGATTTAGATATTATCTTCCAAAGTGTGGAAAACCTACACAAGGCTTGTCCTAAGAACTTGGGAGATTGGTATTTCACAGGTGATTATCCTACCGTGGGAGGTAATAGAGTGGTTAATCAGGCCTTTATCAATTTCTATGAAGGAAATAAACAGCGCGCATATTAGTGACTAATGACTAATGACAAGCGACTAATCAAGTTATTGATTATTAGGGTGTTGTGATAAAAGTGAAAAAAATATTGTGATTTTCAAAATAAATGTGTATATTTGCATTACGATTAGAGAATAGATAATTTTCTGATTATCAACTTAAAATACGCTGTAAGGTACCAATTTAGCTGAGAAACATCATGGAAAATAATCTAAAAATAAAAGGGAATATCTGGATAGAAACCGATACAGGTCTGGAGATCAATGCTGCCAAAGCATTACTTTTGGAACAAATAGATGTATTAGGTTCTATCTCAGAAGCAGCAAAAAAACTAGATATCCCTTATCGTCGTGCTTGGGGAATGATACAAGAAATGAACAGAGACTCTTCTTTTGAGATAGTTGCCAAAGAAGCCGGAGGAAAAGCTGGTGGACATAGCATCCTTACTGAAGAAGGAAGAAAAATACTCCAATATTTCAAAGATATAGATAACTCTCTGAAACAATATGATAATGACAACAATAATAATTGTTTCACTGGTTGGAAAGATATATAAAAAGTTATTGTATATATGCAAAATAAATTGTAAATTTGCATAACAATAAAAGAAAATACTGATATGGAAGAAAAAAGTCTGCCCACCTTGGGTGAGTTCATTATTGAAAAACA
>CAJZFM010000181.1 GCA_915070235.1 uncultured Capnocytophaga sp.
ATTAGTGTCAGTTAATCAAGGATTGAAATATAGCCAATAGTATTAACCCTATATTTCTAAAATCCTATAATACTTAAAATGATGAAAAAAATTTTAATGACTGTAGCGTTTGCAGCCCTTGCCATAGCAGGAGCTAACGCACAAACAAAGTTTGGAGTTCGCGCAGGGCTTAACCTTGCTGATGTAGCTGCCAAAGAAAATGATGTAAAAGTTGAAACCAAAATCCGTCCTTCTTTCTATGCAGGTGCATTGGCAGAATTTGCCTTTAACGATGTAGTTCTTATGGATGCAGGTCTTACCTACTCCAATCAAGGATTTAAAGTAAAACAAGGAGATGGAGCTTATATACAACATACACTCAATCTTCCTGTATGGTTTAAGTATGATTTTGCGGGCTTCCGTCCTAAAGCAGGACTCTATGCAGGTTATATCCTTAGCGCTCAAACAAAAGGAGAAGATGGTAAGACAACCACTATAGATAAGGATGCTTACAACCATTTTGACTATGGTATTGGGTTAGGAGCTGAATATAACCTCCCTAACAATGGATTGTTCTTTGAAGCCTCTTATAACTGGGGGTTGGCGAATTTGAATAAACATGGAGATTCCAAGAATTACGGTAACAACCGTGTAATTCAAGTAGGGGTAGGGTATAAGTTCTAATATCCTCCTAACCCCCGAAGGGGGCAGAAATACAAGAAGCCGTTCCAAAAATCAGGAACGGCTTCTCTTTTGTAATATAAAAACTAATACCCTTACTATGGTTGGAAAGTATTGTTGTCTCTATTAATATCAGTGGTGATACTAAGAGGGTCAATCACTACTTTTTGTATATTTTCAAAAGGAATAGCTACCTCAAAGCTATAGGTAGGGTAAGCCCAACCCCAAGCAGGAAGCACTTTGCGCTCATAGCTATAAGGGTTTTCCTTTTCACCAAATTGCATACGTAGTGGAATGTAATAATAATGCGTATTACCACTCTTATCTACTACAAATACATCGGCAGGGAGGGGCATACGATCCACGCGGCGTAGGGTGATTTGGGTTTGTTGTCCCTTAGCTTCCACTTTCTCTACTGCATAATCCACATGATCAGGGGTTTGCATGAACTCATTGAGGTACCAATCCAATTGCATGCCTGAAACCTCTTCTGCACAACGGATAAAGTCATGAGGTTGTGGGTGCTTGAAGGCAAATCTCTTGTAATAAAGCTGGAGGGTTTTCTCTACATTCTTTTCTCCTATGATATATTCCAATTGGCGGAGGAAAAGTGCCCCCTTCACATAAGCGGTAATCGAATAAGCATAATTGGTATTGAAGCGGTCGGAGTGATGGGTAGGAGTTTCTTCAAACTTAGACTTGACATACCTATCATAAGACCTGTAAAAACCAGTGAAAGGAGCCACTCCAGTGATACGGCTCAGGGCTAAGTCCTGAATATAAGAGGTAAAGCCTTCATCCAACCATGGGTAGTGAGTCTCGTCCGAGGCTAAGATATGCTGAAACCAAGCGTGACCTAACTCATGTACGGCAGTGCTAAGAAGACTTTCGTATGCCTCTTCCCCCTCTATAAGGGTACACATGGCGTATTCCATACCTCCATCACCTCCTTGGATAAAGGAGTATTGGCGCCAAGGATATTTGCCGACAAACTTATTATAGAAGTCAAAGGTCTTGAGCATATCGGGCTGTATGCGCTTCCACACTTCGGGGTATTTCTTGTATAGGAAGTGTAGGGTGATGCCATCGCCAGCGTCGTGCTTGTCATGGATAAACTGAGGGTCAGCCGCCCAAGTAAAGTCATGTACCTGAGGTGCATAGAAGTGCCAAGTACGGGTTTTGCCCTTTACTTTAGGAACCTTCACTCCCGTATCTTCGTAGCCAAAACCAATCTCATTGTTGTTCTGCAAGTAGCCAGAGCCACCTACGATATAGTCCTTATCAAGGGTGATTTTTACGTCAAAGTTGCCCCATACCCCATAGAACTCGCGAGCGATATATTCGGTAGTATCCCAGCCGCGGTAGTCGTATTCGGCTATTTTAGGATACCATTGGCTCATGGAGAGCGCCACTCCGTCGGGGCTGTTTCTACCAGTACGGCGAATCATTACAGGCGCCTGACCAGCAAAGTCCAATCGGAAAGTAGTACTCTTGTGAGGAGGGAGGGGCTTGCCCAACTCCACCTTTAGAATAGTCCCCTCGGTGTGATACTTGACAGGGGAGCCATCTTGGGTGAGGTTACTTACCTTTAGATAACCAATCTCATCGGGCTTAAGGGAGGCGATACGGCTCTCATATTGGGGGTTTTCCTTGCTGGATTTGTTAATTGCCATACGACTATCAGGATCGCGGATAGTCTTGAGGCGGGCGTCCATCTCGCTATCGGGTTGGAAAGCATTTAGGAAAAGATGATAGAAAACCACCCTGAGCGTATCAGGGGAATTGTTCGTGTAGGTGAGTTCTTGTTTTCCCGTGTATTGGTAGTTTTTTACGTCCATATTGACCTCCATTTTGTAATCCACATGTTGTTGCCAATAGGGAGCGTTTTGCCCTTGGAGGGTGCCTACAAAAGAAAGCGCCACAAGGGAGAGCATGCGTTGGTAATTCATTACTTTTACAGTTTTGTAATTATAGACACAAAGTTACGAATTTTATAGCACATTTTAAAGTAAAAAATAAAAAACTTAAGGGTGTATATGTGATTTTTTTTCCTTACTTTTGTACTCTCTTATCTTGTAAAAACATTCTAATGGAACTGAACCTTACCCGCCCGATTTGTTTCTTTGATTTAGAAACCACAGGCACCGATGTATCCCGCGATCGTATAGTAGAAATCTCCGTACTTAAGGTATATCCTAACGGCAATAGAGAGAGTAAGACTTGGCTGGTGAATCCTACCGTACCCATTCCGCCTGCCTCTACCGATATTCATGGGATTAGTGATGCTATGGTCGCCCAAGCTCCGACTTTTAAGGAGCTTGCTAGGCAGATACATACAATGATCAAAGACTCCGACTTAGCGGGCTATAACTCCGATCGCTTTGATATACCCCTACTGGCCGAGGAGCTATTGCGTGCAGGGGTGGATTTTGACCTCAAGAACCGTGTAACGGTAGATGTACAAACGATCTTCCACAAAATGGAACAGCGCACCCTCTCAGCCGCTTATAAGTTCTATTGTAAGAAATCCTTGGATAATGCTCATTCAGCAGAGGCCGACACCACAGCCACCTACGAGATCCTCAAGGCACAACTTGATACCTATGCCGATACCCTGCCCAATGACATCAAGCAGCTCAGTGACTTTACTACCCGAAAGCAAATAGCTGATTTTGCGGGCTTTATTGCCTATAATGAAAAAGGAGAAGAGATATTTACCTTTGGCAAACACAAAGGGCGCAAGGTAGAGGAGATTCTGGAGGAAGAACCAGGCTATTTTGGCTGGATGCTCAATGCGGATTTCCCACTCTATACCAAGAAAGTACTCACAGCGATCCGACTTAGGAAAATGGGGCAATGATTAATGCCAATAATGATTAATGACTAATGCCACTAATCAATAGTTGAAATTTACTCACAGACTTTCTAAGACACAATAAATCAATGAGATTATACAGGGATTTTTAATCCTTGATTTGTATGGTAAATAAAAAAACCGCTTCCCAATAGGAAGCGGTTTTTGAGTTGTTTCTTTGGTTCTTATTAGAACTTGAAAGTAAGACCGAAAGTAGGAGTTGTAAAGAAGTTGCTGAAACTGTTTACATTTAGGTTAACTCTTGTAGTACCATCTCCTGATTCTGGTTTTCTATGAGAGACAGAGAATACATCACTTACAGCAAAGTTAATAGCGATGCTATTGGTAAGGAAGTAGTTCACCCCTAATCCTGCTTTGAAACCAAAGGCAGAAGATTTCACATCATTACGAGTGTATTTTTCCTTGTATGAAGTGTAACCAAGAGTACCTTGTCCATATACTTTGAAACGTTGTCCTAAGTCAAGGAAATAGTAACGTCCGAAAGCACCTACTCCAAAAGTATCTAAATCATAAACAGAAGCGCCAGGGCCTGTAGATTCAAGACCTTTGTCTGATCTTATATCCAAACCAAGACCTACGGCTAATTTGTCTGTAACGAAAAATCCACCTACAGGGGCAAAACCATAAGAAGTGGTGGTCTTAGTGCTGCTACCATCAGGAACACTTACAGATTTTACAGAAAGGTTTCCCTCTACAAGTACATCTCCTTTAGAGAAGCCGAATCCGCCTTCTTGTGCATTGGCAACGCCAAATGCAAATACAGCTAAAGCTGATAAAAGAACTTTTTTCATCTTAAATGTATTTAAATTTCGGGGCAAAGATAGGTTTTTTTTTCAAACAAGAAGGTATGGATTACATCTTTTTACGGTTTTTATATGTAACACATTTGTTTTCAGTGGGTTGCGAGGAATTGAATTTAAGAAAACAATAACATGAGGTCAGAAGTCAGAAGTCAGAGGTCAGAAGTCAGAAGTCAGAGATCAGAACTGATAACCGACTACTGACTTCTGACCGCTGCTAACTGCTAATTTATAAAGAGTATAAATAACAAAATGTAGCTGTTAAAAGTTGGTTTTCATACTAATTAATTCAAAAAAAAATAATACTTTTGCACGACTTTTTAAGAAACTAACTAATTTATATCCTATGTCAAGCGACATCCGTATTCGAAAAGGATTGGATATTCAGCTGGAAGGAAAAGCTGAAGCCATCACAAAGCCTGCTCCATTGGCGGCAGTGTATGGTATTAAGCCTGCTGAATTCCACCGCGTCATCCCTAAGCTCATCGCACGCGAGGGGGCAACACTCAAAGCCGGAGACGCCGTTTTCTACGACAAAAGAGATGAAAGGGTACTTTTCCCTTCTCCCGTTAGTGGTACTATCACGGAAATTATCCGTGGAGAACGCCGTAAAATTCTGGAAATCAGAATTACTCCCGATGCTACTCAGTCTTTCCA
>CAJZFM010000182.1 GCA_915070235.1 uncultured Capnocytophaga sp.
AAATAGCCTCTTTGAAGTCCTTAATCTGGAGGTAGTCCCCTATCCAGTCTGCCCAGTATAGGGCATAACAAGCAGCTTCCACCAAGCGCTTGTCGGTGATTTTAATCTTGTCCAGATGTGCCTTAAAGGTGGCAAAAGTATCGGTAGCGCTCGGCTGGCTCACCTCCAAGATATGGCTAAAGGTATGGCGCTTGGTTACACTACTGCCGTAGTAATAGCCCTTAGTAAAAGGCTCCTTGCCCATACGCTCCAAGGCCTCAAAGAAGTAGTGCATACCCTCTACCTCTTGCAGATATTGTATATAGATAGAGGCATCGGTAGGTAGGTCTCCGCGCTGTAGTTCTAACTGGAGCATACGCGTTTTGAGCTGCTCCAGCTGGGTATCAGGGAAGGTAAGCGAAGTTCTAAGCACCTCGGGTAGTCTTCGGTAGAAATAGTTTTCTCCTCCTTGGGCTATGGTAAAGAGTTCGTCCTCCAAAAGGCAGAAGAACAAGAGGTCATCTGCCGAGAGTTGTCCTTTTTGGTAGAGGTTTAGGGTCAGCCCCATCAGACTTCCTCCTATCCCTGGTAGGCGTTCGTCCTCACGTACCTTGGCACGTAGCCCTGTCAGTACGCTCTGAGGGGTATAGGAAGAAAGGTCGTCTTTAGTTTGTTTTTGGGCATATACATAGTAAAGCAACTGCCAGAGCTTAAAGCGCTGCTCAGGGGTATAATAGTCTATATCTCCTTTCTCATCATGGTCTATAGAGATGACATAGTCTTGGATAACATCTATCCAGCTCAAATCTTCGTAATCACGCTCTATGGTTATGTGGCGCTTTTCAGGTGGATAGGTAGCCAACGCATCTTCAAAAACAGAGAGCTTGAAGCTGGCCAAAAACGCCTTGTCCTCGGCATAAGCCTCGCTTATAGGGGTCAAAAGGTCTTCCAAACGGCGGGCTTCACTGTCGTAATAATTTCCCAAATCACCCTTGAAAGCCACCTTAAAATCGGGGTAATAGCCTGCCAAATAGTCCTTTAGTTGCTTGGGTACTTTGTTTTCATAATAAAGATTTTGACAATAGCGGATTGCATACTGGTACTCTATCTCATTGAGCTGGTGCTTTTGGTGCCAGTCTTTCCACAGCGCTGCCAAAGGATAATCTTCGAGCACCTCCATAGGGGTTTCGCCCTCCTTGGTAGCATGTATTCGATAGATTTGTTGCCCCAGTAGCTGTGTCCTTGTTTCCCCTTGGTACCACTCACAAGCATATTCGTAGTCCTTGTTTTTGCGCCATAGGGCTAATAGGTCGTTAAGGGCTTCTCGTACTTTCTCCACCCTTATGATTTTGTCAAAGAGGAAGCCTTTTTTCTCCTTGCGCTCCTTGTCAAACTGAGGCTGAGGCAAGGCAAAAGGCGTAAGCCTGTCAAAATCAATCACGCCAAAGCCATTGGAGAGGTCATAGCGCTGCTCTCCTGTCTCATCAGGGTTGTAAGCGAGCTTGTCCATTAGCACCTGCTCGTTCTTGGTGAGCTTACGCCCCTTATAGGCTTCTACTTGCTCGGTTACATAATCGGTAAGCCTTTCTTCCTCCTGAAGTACAGTCAAGATTTCCAAAGCCGCCAAGCGCTGGTCAGCACTCTTGGAGACAATAAGGCGGGAGGTACTGTCCTTAAGCACCGATTCGGGTTGCTTGATAAGTAGTGCCACACTCTCCTTGCGCTGTTCCTTGTTCTTGCGGGAGAGTACCTGCTCTATCGCCAAGATATCGTCCTGTACCAAAGGTACTTTCTTGAGAATCTCAAAAGCAATCTCGGCTACATAAGAAGCCTTGTCATTCAGGGCGGTACGTACCAAGGCACGCTGCCAAGAGTCGGCTGGATATTTTTCAGGTTTCTTTTTCTTATCTGCTGGACTCTCGTAATAGTAGCGCCCGCGACCCAGCACTGGATACACATTCTGCAGGAGGTTTTGGCGTACCTCTACAGGAATTTCTGAGAGTTCACCTGCCAAGCGCTCTTGTTGCGCTTCATTGGCCTCGCCTATGAGAAATCGGTAGATATCCTGCGGCTTTAGGGTAAAGCTAAGCCAACGGAAGCCCACACCCTCAAAGTGTTTGCCCTCCTTAGGCAGTGACTTGGCAACCGCCTGCATACGGTCAAAAAGCACTGGGGAGAGGCTGCCCTCAGGAAGGTTCTGCAGTAGCCAACAGTCCAAATCAGCCGCTTCTCCAAAATGGTTCTCTGCATAGGTGGCTATCTCCCAGTCGGTTCTTCCAGTTTCTCGTACAAAGTAAAGGGTAACGATACGTCCCTCGTGGCTCGTCTGAGGATCTTGGATAGCCTTCACTGCCAAACTGATCGCCTGTTGTACACTGCGTACCCCCACTGCCCATAGGGCAACATAGCGTTCTACATTATCCTTGCTATTCACCGCTTTCTCAGCAGTTGCACGGTCATTGAGGAAAGTTTGTGCCAGCTCCAATATGCGCTTGATCACAGATTGCTGAGGTGCTTCCCAGCTAAAGCCAAACCATACATCCACGGCACGTACCACACTACTAAAACGGGTGAGGTTGTGCTCCAAAATCACGCCTATAAAATGCTGCAAGGATTTTAGGGAAGTACCATCCAAGGATTCCAAAATCATCTGCCTTAGTCCTTCCTGAAGCTGAGCAGCTAAAAGGAGTTGCTCCACCAAAGTGCGGTAACGAGTATCCTCCACCATTAGGGCTGCCTTGATAAGGACAGCACATACGCCCCCTATTTCATCTTCACCCGAGAAGATGTCTTTGAAGAGCTCATAATAGGCATCGGGGTTTTCGTCAAGGAGCAAAGCAAAGAATACCTCCACAGTATACTCCTTATAGACCACATATTGGAATTGCTCGGCTATAGGCAAGGTGCCCACCCCTGAGGAGTAATAGATATGTAAGGTAGACATCTTAGAGAGTTGTATCTCGGTATAGTAAGCAGGATTTTCCGAGCGGAAAGGGCGACGACCCCACCCTCTTTGATAGGGGTAGGCTACTAAAGAGTCCCAAACACGTTGTGCGTATGGGGCTATTTCTTTGCCAAAGAGCAGCAAAGCAAGTGCCTTTCCTTCCTTGCTCTCCCAGAGCTTATTAGGGAAGTTGTAGGAGGCGAACTCCCGTTCAAAAGCTCCTATTTCTTCATATTCCATAAGGCTAGTAATATACGCACCCAACTTTTGATAGGGGGCGGAGAAAGAAGCTAAATCGGCTTCTTTAAGCTGCTTAGGCTCATGCTTGCCTAAGAACTTGTCGGCTTGTTCTTGTTTGATCATTTATTTAAGGGTTATAAGATTAAAAAATAGGTAGTTGCTTCGTGCTTCTGAAATCAGTTATCCATATTGTTTCTTCTTGCTCATCTATCTTATAATAAAGAACAAATTTTCCCTTGAAAAAGGTTTTCTTATATAGGCTTAGTATTTCACTATATTGCCTAATATATGGATTTTCTAATATATGACACACAGCTTTTCCGTTTCATCAAGAATTTTATTTGAATAAGTGGAAGTTCCATTCCGATGCTCCCAATAGTTGAGCGTTTGTTCTATACCATCAGCGGCTTCTTCTGTCCATCTAATTTGCATATCTGCTTCTTAGTTGGTTAAACAATTCTTCATGACTAATAGTCTTACCTGCTTTTATTTGCTCCTCTGACTTTTTTAGTCTTTGGATTTCCTCATCAGTAAGTTCATAATAAAAATCGGTTTCCTTTTCCATCGCTCGGCTTAAGAGCTGGTTGTATTGCGCTATAGGAAGCACGGCATACATAGCGTTACCGTCTTCATCGTTAAGGAATTGAGGCGTTAAGGCGTTCATAATGGTTAATTATTAATGGTTAGCGGTTAGCGAATAGTGAATAGTGAATAGTGAATAGTGAACAACCAAATAGCTCACTATTCACTTTTCATTTCTTACTATTTACTCTTCACTCTCTCAATGAGTTGCGAAGTGGAGCTATCATGTTTTGCGGGCTGAGCGGCTGAAAAGTCCTTGAGAATTGTGCCTGCCAATTGCTTGCCAAGCTCTACTCCCCATTGGTCATAGCTATAGATATTCCATAGCACCCCTTGTACAAAAATCTTATGTTCGTATAGGGCAATGAGCTTACCAAGGCTCTCAGGGGTGAGTTTGTCAATAAGCAGGGTAGTAGTAGGCTTGTTCCCCTCAAATACCTTGAAAGGCACTAAGTGTTCCGCTACCCCCTCGGCACGTACCTGCTCTGGTGTTTTGCCATTCATGAGCGCCTCGGTTTGGGCGAGGAAGTTGGCCATGAGCTTATCTTGGTGGTCTTGATCTCCGTAGAGTGAGTGCTTAAAGCCAATAAAGTCGGCAGGAATGCGCTTGGTACCTTGGTGAATGAGTTGGAAAAACGCATGTTGGGCATTTGTTCCTGGCTCTCCCCATACAATGGCACTCGTCTGATAACTGACACGCTGTCCGCTGCGGTCTATATACTTTCCGTTACTTTCCATAATGGCCTGTTGTAAGTAGGCAGGGAAGCGGTGTAGGTATTGAGTATAAGGAATAATGGCTTCGGTCTCTGCCCCATAGAAATTGGTATACCAGATAGAGAGTAAGGCCAAAAGCACTGGAAGGTTTTCCTTGAAGGGCGCAGTACGGAAGTGGGTATCCATCTTCTGGGCACCCAAAAGGAGCGCAGCAAAGTGCTCATAGCCTACCGAAAGGGCAATGGTAAGTCCCACCGCACTCCATAGGGAGAAACGCCCTCCTACCCAGTCCCACATAGGGAATACATTCTCTGGGGCAATACCGAACTCATCTATCTTCTTGAGGTTAGTGGAAACCGCTACAAAGTGCTTGGCTACATCGGCCTCTTTGGCATGCTTGAGGAACCACTTTTTCACTGTAAGGGCGTTGGAGAGGGTCTCCTGAGTGGTAAAGGTCTTGGAGACAATCACAAAAAGGGTCGTCTCAGGGTTCAAGTGCTTAATCACTTCATGTA
>CAJZFM010000183.1 GCA_915070235.1 uncultured Capnocytophaga sp.
CCTATATTGTAATAGAAATTATTGTTTCGGGCATAGGCAACGCTAGTGTTGTCGTCTTCCCCAAAGTTTTTTACTCCTTTAGGAAGTGAAATAGAGTGATATTGCCTGGCTATGTGATTGGGAACAATATCTATAATCACTTTCATTCCCTGCTGGTGAATCCGCTCTACCAATTGGGTAAATTCTTCTAGGCGCCTTTCAGGATCGTTTGCTAAGTCAGGATTGACATTATAGTAATCCTTTATGGCATAAGGAGAACCTGCCCGCCCTTTTACCAGATAGGGAATATCGTTAGGAATGCCTATATGAGTATAGTCACCTACTAAGGTGTGGTGTAATACACCCGTAAGCCAGATGTGAGTAACCCCTAGATCACGAATGCCCTTCAGGGCTGTTTCTGTGAAATCAGAGAATTTTCCTACACCGTTCTCCTCAATGGTACCATAAGGAATATTACGTGTCTGGCTATTGCCAAAATGCCTTACCAGAACTTGGTAGATGACCTTTTTCATAGCAAATTAGAAGAATAAGGGCTGGATAACTAAGTACGCTCCTAAAGCGGCAATAGCTCCATATACAAGCATAGGAATGACGGTTTTTTTCAAAATGGTTCCTTCTGCATTTTCTATACCTAGTACGGAACAACCCGCAATAATGTTATTAATACATACCATATTCCCCATAGCACCTCCTACCGATTGAAGCGCTAGAATCAGAGGAATAGAAAGTCCTGCCGATTCCGCTACAGAATACTGTACAGCCCCAAAGGTAACATTGGAAATCGTATTGGAACCCGAGAAAAAGGCGCCTACAGCCCCTAAGAAAGAAGCAAATGATACCCAGTATTGTTGGGTAGCATTGGCAAGCCCTGCTCCAATAATCTGTGTCATAGAATCTTTCCCTCCTATCATCATAAGCTTCACCATAATCATTGCGCCTACTAGGGCAAGGAAAGGTTTCTGGATTTGCTTAAAGCTACTCATAAAAAGCTGTCGGGTATTTCCCCAAGAAATACTGAAAATACCAATAGAAATCAGAACAGTAACCACAAAGGGAATTAGTGCTGGAGTGTACAGAAGCTTATAACTATCCGAAACACCTGTACCAAAAATGTTCTCTAAGCTAAAAATAAGTCCTTTGCTTACTCGTATATCTCCTATTTCTCCCAGTGAAAAATTGAACAAGTTGGTAGTGTCATTCATCATTTCCTTTAGGGGAAGTTGTTTGATACGGGTAAGAACAAGAATGACGATAAGCATAAGGGTAGGAGAGAGTGCCTTTATCAAGGTGTCTAAAGCGATAGGGGATTTCTCCTGAGCCTCTTCGCTCTTCTTTAAGCCAATACCCTTACCCGCTACAAATACTGAAATAAATAAGCCTATAGCACCTCCTACAAGAGAAGGAAACTCATAATTGAACTGAGCAATAAGCAGGTAGGGGAAAGTACAAGAAAGAATACTGATGAGGATAAAGACTATATTCTCTCGTACTTGCTTCCAGCTGACAATGAATCGCAATGCTAATATAGGAATCACAAAACCTGCCAAGAAATGTGTCAGAGCAGTGATTTGACCTATAAGAGTAACTTCTTTCTCTCCAATAGATCCACTATTGAGCAATGTCCCAAAACCATACCAAGTAGGGGTGCCGACCGCTCCAAAGGAAACAGGTACAGAGTTCATCACCAAAGCGAGCATGACCACTGGCATAGGTTTAAACCCTAAGCCTACCAAGATAGGCGCTGCAATAGCCACAGGGGTACCGAAGCCACTAGCCCCTTCAAGCATAAAAGCAAAAGCCCAGCCGATAATCATCAGCTGTGCTACAGGATTCGGGCTGATGTTGCCCAGCCACTGGCGGAGTGTATTCATAGCCCCAGAGGTTTCCATCATACGGTTGAAGAATACTGCCCCGAAAATTACTGAAATAGGGGTGAATACTGAGATAATCGCCGAAACGATATTGGCATTGAGTAATACAAACTCATTCTTGAAGTAAAACATCTGTAGCAGATATACCAAACCTGCTATCAGTGGGAGCGCTACATATGAAGGGAAAGCATTGCGCTTTACCATAAGGTAAATCAGTAGCACAATAGGAAAGATGCTCAAAAAAAGATCCATAGCAATTGTTAATGATTGATTGTTAATGACCACTAACCAACGATGAGTAACTAATGGTTAATGGCTAATGGTTTCTAAATTTTGTGCAAATATATAACATTTCATACATATAAACAAATTTTTTTTCAGCTATCAGAGGTCAGTAATATCAGAGGTCAGCGCTTGAAACTGACCTCCGACTACTGACCTATGAGAACTAAATAGAATTAAGGAACTCAAGCAGGTCTTCTCTATCTTTTTTAGAGAGTTTTTTAAAGATTTCTTTGGCACGGAATGCTTCTCCACCATGCCAAAGGATAGCTTCGGTGATGTTCTTAGCGCGACCATCGTGCATAAAGTGGGTATGTCCGCTTACCAATTCTTGCAGACCGATACCCCAGAGCGGACGAGTACGCCATTCACGACCATTGGCCAAGAAGTCAGGACGACCATCGGCAAGATCTTCCCCCATGTCGTGTAAGAGCATATCGGTATAAGGGTAGAAGGTCTGGTTAGCCAAGGCACTAATAGGTGCCTGCAAGGTACGCTGCTTAGGTGTATGACACTTAGCACAACCGATACCCTCAAAGATACGGGAGCCATTGCGTACTGAAGGTTTGTTAAGATTACGGGCTGCTGGCACAGCAAGAGTTTGGAGGTAGAAAGCGGTGTCATCTACCTGTTTTTTGGTCATCTCAGGTTCGTCGTCTCTACCATCATCGGAATCCACTTGCCCATGACCCAATTCTACTTGGTAGCCGTGATAAGGGTTGGTAACGCTCAAGTCCCCTAAGAAGGAGCCCGCTACTTCGTCCAAGAGAGAAGCCGTATTGGCTTTCCACCCAAAACGGCCAATTGCCATACGTTGGTTAGCCTCGTCCCATACACGATTGACTTTCCCAGAGATGCCGTCTTTGTTTTTATCCTCTATATCTTCAGCGGCCAAGAGGTCTGCTTCGGGGATAAACTCCAACAGACCCAAGCCATAGACAGGCATACTGGTACGAGGAGAGATGAGTATATCGGCAGGTATGGTTGCGGTAACCCCAGTAAGGGTATAGTTAGGTTTCTTGAGTACCACCTGAGTACCGTCCTTAAAAGTTTCTACAATATCCGTATAAGTTACCCCAAAACGTCCTTCAGGGCGAAAGCCAGAGATAGCACGGTTTTGCACTTGGGTACCTAACCCAGATACGGATAGTGGCCCACCATGGGCATCTGCTCCAGGGAGACTCACTCGCATAAAGAAACCACGAGAGCGTACCAAGTCATCAGGGAAAGGCGCACGACCCTCGCCAGGGTGGCAACTGATACAAGAATTACTATTGAAGATAGGCCCTAAGCCTCCGAAGTTAGGTGCAGGATTGGAGACAAAGGTCTGTTCAAACATAGCGTCACCCTCCATATGCCTATCGTTCTGCTCAGGGGTAAGGTTCAGTGCAGGGGTACTATAGGAGAAAGTATTGGCCAGCATATAGGTAGTTTCTCCCCCTGCCATAACCCTATTGGAGATATCAGGCAGGTTCTCAGGGTATATGTATTCATCACTATCATCAAGAGTACAAGAGGCCAAAAGGCAAAACGATGATAGCGCAGTGATTTTTAGTGTTTTATTTGTTGTGTTCATTATCAGCATTTTAATTAGGATAAAAGAGGCTGCCAAAGATGTGCTCTTTTGACAGCCCTCTTCTTAGAAAGTATTTTTTACTTATTTTAAAGTCAATACATAAGCTTTTAGCTCACTGTCTAAGAGGTCTCTAAGAGCTGCTACTTTTTCTTGCGCTGCTGTTACTTTTGCTTTGTCATCAAAAATAGCCTTAGAGAATACGCCCATAGCCTCAATGGCTTGGATAGCTTCGGTGATAGCTGTTTTCACTTTGGTATCCAAGGCAGCATTTTCTTTAGCTACGGCATCGCTCAAGCCCAATCCTTTTTTACCTTGGTATTGGCCTAAATATACATTTTGGATACTGCGAATATTATCAGCAAAGTCCTTAGTAGAGTTGTTGCTAAAGCGAGATTCTTCCTTGCTAATATCAGGCGTACCAGAAGGGTTAAAAGCGTCATTGATTTTGGTAGCAGTAACCTCATTGGCAATTTCCACCATACCTTCTACGTATTGACCATAAGCAGCTCCGTAAGAAGGGAATGCCTTGTTATCTTTTTGGTCACCTGTATTAAGGAAACGGTTAGCCCAACCTCCTTTGTCAGCACTCCAATCTTCGTATAAGGTATTGGTATTTCCCTTAAGGTCTTGGGTGGCAGCCACTAAGTATTCTTTTTCACGAGCGGTGACTTGATCGGCTGTTTTGTTACCATTGGGTCCCCATACGAGATATTCTATAAGGTGAAAACCACGGGTCTCTGCGTTGTGAGTGATCACATCTACCGTGATTTTTTTATCCTCATCGTTTATCACCCCATCTTCATTAATATCTTTGTTAAAGAACTCTGAGGTACCATTGATAATATTGGCAATTTCCTGACTATCCACCGGCCAAGAGTCCATAGCAGGGTCTAAAGACTTGTTGGAAGCAGGCCCATAGAGGAAACCTTCGGATTGTTCCCATGCCTGGCGAGTAGCCGCCCATGCTTGTTTTACCTTGGTAAGGTTTTCCTCAGTAGATTGGTTATTGAAAGTATATACTGCATCTTTGAGGAGTTGGGCTTTTTCGTCCATATCTTTATAAGTGGCTACGATCACCTCAAGGGTTACGTTTTTTATCACATTAGCATGTGTAAGCTCCGTAGGTGTGGGAGCAGGAGCAGGATTCTCATTGTTTTCGTTTTTTGAACAATTAGAGAATAGTAGCGTAGTGGCTACAAGGCTGAGTG
>CAJZFM010000184.1 GCA_915070235.1 uncultured Capnocytophaga sp.
TTGTCATTTGTCACTTGTCACTTGTCATTTGTCACTTGTCATTTGTCACTATCCTAAGATCATTCCTGCAATAGTAGCGGACATCAGAGAGGCAAGTGTACCGCCTAATACCGCCTTAAGGCCAAATTCTGAAAGCGTCTTACGCTGGCCAGGAGCAAGCGAACCGATACCACCTATTTGTATCCCGATAGAAGCAAAGTTGGCAAAGCCACATAGCAGGTAAGTGGACATAATTATGGACTTTTGGTACATGAGGTGTATAGGAGCTTCAGGGTTTTTTAGTGTAGCCAATTGGGTATAACCTACAAATTCCGAAGCGGCAAGCTTGATTCCTAAGAGCTGTCCTACCAGCATCATATCTTCTTTAGCAACCCCAATGAGCCACATAATAGGAGAGAAGATAGAGCCTAAAATCATCTCCAAAGAAAAGCGCTCATAAGGAAGTACGCTGCTGTCCTTGATAACAGGGTTAAGGTGTGTTATATCACCTACCCAGCCCAAGAAATAATTGATCATAGCAATCAGGGCTACGAACACCAAAAGCATAGCCCCTACATTGGCAGCCAGCTTAAGACCTTCGCTAGTACCTGTGCTAATTACATCAAGGACATTGCTACCAAACTTCTCATTGGAGACCTCATACATTGTGGGAATAGCCTCTTCTTGTGGGTAGAGTATCTTGGAGATCACCACTGCACCAGGAGCAGCCATAACGGAGGCAGCCAATAGGTGCTTGGCAAACTCTAACTTCATCGCAGGGTCATTTCCTCCTAAGAAGTTGATATACGAAGCCAATACCCCTCCTGCGACGGTGGCCATACCGCCCACCATGACAAGGAGGATTTCGCTCTTGGTCATCTTCTCCAAATAGGACTTAATCATCAGTGGAGCTTCCGTCTGCCCTAAGAAGATATTCCCTGTAACCGAGAGACTTTCTGCTCCTGATATCTTTAGGGATTTGCTCAACACCCAAGCCAATGCACGAGTAAAGACCTGAATGATTCCATAATAAAATAGAATAGAGGTAAGAGCTGAGAAGAAGATAATAGTAGGTAGTATCTGAAAGACAAAGATATACCCTATACCATTGATATCCATAAGGTTGCCAAAGAGGAAATCACTCCCCGCCTTGGTAAAGTCCAAGATAAGCAAGAAGAAACTCCCTGCTACTTCAAAGACCTTTCTGACCCACTCCACTCTCAGTACCCCAAAGGCCAAGAAAAGTTGTATAGCCAATCCTATACCGACCGTCTTCCAAGCAATCGCCTTGCGATTGTGGCTAAAGAGGAAGGCAATCATAAGCAGTACGCACATGCCCAGTGAGCCTCTGAGCACACTCTCTAAGCTCATACCTGTACTTGGTATGATGCCTGCTTGTGATTGAGCCATACCAGCGATAGGGAGCATAAGGAGGATAAGTGTATGTATAAGTTTCATAGATACAGTGTTATATTTTCTTTCTTCTGGTAAGTTCTTCTTGGATTTCAGCGGCCAGTTCGTAGTTTTCTTCCTCTATAGCCGAGTCCATAAGTTTCTCTAATTCAGTGGTCAGATAGCGTTTTAGATTTTTATTACCTGTTTTACGAGGAGCAGGATTGTCATCTGTAGGTATATCCTGCTGAGGGGTCTGTGCGGTACCATATCTTTCCACCAATTCAGTAATCATAAAGACAGGAATCTTTCCCACTATAGCCATAGCCATAGCATCACCTATACATATAGGCTGCATACCTGTCTGCTCTTCTCCCTTATAGAGCATATGAGCATAGAAAGTCCCTTCCCGAAACTCGGTGATTTGTATCTGAGTGATTTGTATCTGGTTGGCTTTCATAAGGTTGAACAATACATTATAGATAGGTGGTTGGCTGATGAAGAACCTTCCGTAGTTGCTGTATTGTATAGCCATAGCCTCTCGCTCACCGATCACAATAGGTACTTGTCGTGCCCCTTCTGTCTCTTTCAGAAGGAGTACATAGCTTCTGGCTGACATCTCACCCAGTGATTTTATGTACATTTGTGTCCATTCCATAGGTACGTGTAATAGAGTGCAAAAATAGAGAAAATTCTCCATTTGTACAACCTTTAAGCCGATGAATTTTTGCTTGTTTTTTTCCGAGAAAAGTTATAACTTTGCCCGAAATAAATTTAAGCTTTTATGAATTATACAATTCTCTTTTTTGTTCTATTGGGCTTGTTTTTGTTCTTCTCTTTATTCTTTACAGTGAAGCAACAAACAGCTGTTTCTATTGAGCGTTTTGGAAAATTCCAAAGCATTCGCCATTCGGGCTTACAGCTAAAAATTCCCGTGATTGATAAGGTAGCTGCACGTATTAGCTTAAAAATACAGCAGTTAGATGTTATTGTAGAGACCAAGACCTTGGACGATGTGTTTGTCAAAATCAAAGTCTCAGTACAGTTTGTCGTGATCAAGGACAAGGTGTATGATGCTATCTACAAGCTCGAATACCCTCATGACCAGATTACCAGCTACGTATTTGATGTAGTACGTGCCGAAGTGCCTAAGATGAAATTGGACGATGTGTTTGTCAAGAAAGATGATATTGCCATTGCGGTAAAGCGTGAGGTGCAGGAATCCATGGAAACTTATGGGTATGATATCATCAAGACTTTGGTTACCGATATAGATCCTGATGCGCAGGTAAAAGCCGCTATGAACCGTATCAATGCTGCCGAACGTGAAAAAGTAGCCGCACAGTATGAGGGAGATGCCCAGCGTATCCTAATTGTAGAGAAAGCTAAGGCTGAGGCCGAAAGCAAGCGCCTACAAGGGCAAGGTATAGCCGACCAGCGTCGTGAGATAGCACGGGGATTGGTAGAAAGTGTGGATGTGCTTAACAAAGTAGGCATTAGCTCTCAGGAGGCTTCTGCACTGATTGTGGTAACCCAGCACTATGATACCCTACAGGCGGTAGGACAGGACACCAAGAGCAACCTTATCCTCCTTCCTAACTCCCCACAGGCAGGTGCTGAAATGCTCACCAATATGATCGCTTCTTTCGCTGCCTCTAACCAAGTAGGGGGAATGATAAAAAAGAAAGAGTAAATAATGATTAGTGATTAATGCCACTAATGATTAATGATTTTTCTATCAAGAGGAGTTATAAAAAAACAAAACCCGATAGTTTGATTGCTCAGAGATCTATCGGGAATAAAACTGGGGCAAAGTTATAAATAAATTTTATAACGACAAAGAGTAATATACACACTCATTCAAAACTAATAGCAGAATTAGATTTTGGTTTGTGGAGGTATTTGTTTGCTCAGCCTCAGTTTGTAGCAGGAGGACAAAATTTGTTGCGAATTTTCCCTTCCAAACCAAGAAGTTCCGCCTCTATACAATATAATCATACATACATCTTTAATGAATTAGCTAAGATTAATGATCTTAGAAATAGAATAGCACATCATGAACCTATTTGTTTTCTAAGTAATAATGCAATTATTGACACTAATTATACAAGACAAAGATATAATCTAATTCTACAGTTGTTTACATGGATGAATATTAATTCAGGAGAATTACTTTATGGATTAGATCATATTCAAAATGTTTGTAATGAAATAGATGAATTAAAAAATTAACAAATAACAATTGACAAGTCCTATTGGTTTATTTGATTCAGGGGTAGGGGGAACTACTATTTGGAGGGAGGCGGTGCGCCAGCTCCCCTATGAGAGTACCTTATTCTTAGCCGATAGCCTCAATGCTCCCTATGGGGAAAAGTCTGCGGAGGAGATTATAGCTCTTTGCGAGAAAAATACCGAGTATCTATTAGACCACAATAGCAAACTCATTATTGTGGCCTGCAATACAGCTACTACCAATGCCATAACCCACCTTAGGGCTAAGTACAAGGTGCCCTTTATAGGGATAGAACCTGCTATTAAGCCTGCGGGACTTTATAGCCAGACAAAAACAATTGGGGTATTGGCCACACAGAGTACGCTAAGGAGTGCTTTCTTTGCTAATACTTGTCAGCACTTGCTTGATAAGGGAGTACGTGTGCTTAAGCAAGAAGGAATAGGGTTAGTACCCCTTATTGAAGAGGGAAAAATAGATACCCCTGAGATGTTTGCCCTTTTAGAGCAATATCTCCGTCCTATGGTTGCCCAGGGAATGGATTATTTGGTCTTGGGCTGTACCCATTATCCCTATCTTATCTCCCTTATCTCGGAGATTTTACCAGAAAATATCCGTATTATAGATTCCGCTGAGGCAGTAGCCAAACAAACCCAGCGTATCCTCTCCCAAAACAACCTACTGGCCAAGGGAGAAGTTACGCCCTCCCACCTTTGGCTGACGAACAAGCAAGTGGAAGTGCTGCAATCCTTTGCTCCTCCGCAAGTAAAGGTGCAATATGAAAAATTTTGAGTAATGAATTTTGAGTTCTTTGCAACTCAAAACTTAAAACTCAAGACTTAAAACTAAGTAGCTAACTCAGAATTCAAAACTTAAAACTCAAAACTTAAAAACATGACCTCACAAGAGATAAGAGAGTTATTTCTGAAATTTTTTGAGAGCAAGGGACATACCATAGTACCCTCTGCTCCTATGGTGATTAAGAACGACCCAACCCTGATGTTTACCAATGCAGGAATGAACCAGTTCAAGGAATTTTTCTTAGGCAATGCCAAGCCTAAGTACAAGCGTGTAGTGGATACCCAAAAGTGTCTCCGTGTATCGGGCAAGCACAATGACTTGGAAGAGGTAGGACGCGATACCTACCACCATACTATGTTCGAGATGTTGGGTAACTGGTCTTTTGGCGACTACTTCAAGAGGGAAGCTATCAGCTGGGCTTGGGAACT
>CAJZFM010000185.1 GCA_915070235.1 uncultured Capnocytophaga sp.
CGGAGAACAAAAAACTCATCGCTATTGCTGAAGCGCAACTCTCGGCATGGATCAGAGCTGATGAGTCTCACGGAGGTTTAATAGATATTCCTGTGCTTATGTTGCGCCCTCAGTTGAATTTTTCCCCCTATTACTTTGCCCCTGAAGCAGGTATTCAAATTCTTATTTTCTATGTAAAAGCAGGCTACAGCTTCCCGTGGGGTAAAATAAGCGAAAACTATCCTTTTGAGACAAGCAAATTCCGCTTCTCAGTAGGGGTGTCAATACCATTAAAAATATAAAATTACCATTATTTGGTAATTTGTTGTTTTATTTTGTATCTTTGTCCATAATTACCTCAACTATGTTAATTACTTTTAGGTTTAAGAATTTTACCTCTTACAAGGAGGAGGCTTATTTTAATATGACAGCTATCAAGTCGTTTAAAGAATTAGCTTCAACCAATGTTATAAATACCACAAGAGACTTTAGTTTGCTAAAAACAGCCGCTATCTACGGAAGTAATGGGGGTGGAAAGAGTAATTTTATGAAAGCTATTGCCTTTATGGGGCAACTGATGCGCCTTTCTTACTCCGAATCTCTAAAAAAAGAAGAAGAAAGAGGAAGAACCGATTATTATTTTAAACTAAGTAGCCAGACCGAGGTACAACCTACCCTATTTGAGGTTACTTTTCTATCGGATAACATCATCTATCGTTATGGGTTTGAAGTAAAAGGGTTTGACATTCTATCAGAGTGGTTCTATAAGAAGAATGGTAAAGAAGTGTGTCTGTTTAAGCGACAGGGTACTGATTTCAGTATTCATAAAACAGAGTTTGCTGACGGTACAAAATACAAGAACAATGTAAATAGCAATGTACTTTTGGCAAGTTATTTGGCACAAAACAACTCTAAGGATATACAACCTTTGTTGCATTTTTTTATGAATATAAATGTGATAGACGGATTGGACGATGCTTTTTACAAGAAAGTTACCAAAACCCTATACAAAGAACTTCCTGAATTTAAAATATGGCTCTCCTATGCACTTCGTTTCTTAGAAATATCTCAGATAGGTATCTCCAAAGAAGATCATTTGCTTGTTTTCCACAACAAATACGATGAAAATAGCTTTATCATAGATAGTGTTCCCTTTGCTTTAGAAGAGGAAAGTGATGGTACTCAGAAGCTTATTTACCTATTAGGGGCAGTATATGATACTTTACTCAATAGCAGAGTACTATTCATTGATGAGTTAGACTCTAAGCTACACCCCAATCTTAGTTGGAAACTATTACAACTTTTTCAGGAGTTCAATCGCAAGGAGGCACAATTTGTATTTACTGCCCACGATGCGAATTTGTTAGATAAGGATATTTTGCGCAGAGACCAGATATGGTTTGTAGATAGAGATCAGTTTGGGGCTTCTCACCTCTATTCACTATCCGATTTTGATGCTAAAGTAGTACGCAACAGCTCTGATTTCAGAAAGAAATACTTAGCCTCCACCTTTGGTGCAGCCGAAAGTATGGATATTACCTCTAATATGATTGATCTAATGTATGGCAAAGAAGAATAACTTTGACAGAAAACAAGGACACTTACAAGCTCTTGGAGCTAAGAAAAGAAGTGTTTCTTTTAGCTTTCAGTATTTGGATAACACACAAGGGCAAAGCCTAAAAGAATGGGAAGCAGAAGGGCTACTTGCCGACTTAATACTAAGAACCCAGCAAATCAGTCAATATACTGTAGAGGAGAGCCTAAGATGCCAGTTCATCAAGCAATATACTAAAGTGTCTTTTCCTCCTACCTCTAAGTTTAAGAAACCCAAACACGTAACTCCCGATAATTGGGCGGTGATTCATATCAAACCCAAAAGCAAAGAAGTAGTAGCGGGATTCTTGGAAAATGATGTGTTTTACATAGTCTTCCTTGACAAAGAGCATGATTTTTGGGATACAGATTTACAAGACCGAAATAAAAACAGGAAATAATATGAAAAATTTCTTTCTCCCCGTAGCCCTTGTGAGCACAATGCTCGGTTTTGGGCAAGCCTTAGGAAATCTCAATTACCAAAACAGAGGCAGAAATAGCTTGAATAACAACAACTTTTCTGTTGATTTCCCTACCAATTACGATATGGTAGTCTCAGCCAAGGGACTGGCCAATATCAAGGCCGATGCCTTTGTGGCTATCTTTAGCATAACACAGACAGGAAAGACCGCCGAAGAGGCGACCTCACTGATGAGTCAGCGCCTTTCCCCTGTGCTCTCTGCTCTAAAGGCTAAGAACATGGAGGCTTTTGTGGATATGATCTCCTTTGTCCCTATGTACGAATTTGAGACCGAGAAGAAAGTCTTTAGCAAGCGAACCTACAATGAAGTACCTACAGGCTTTGAACTCAAGCAGAACCTGCATATCAAGCTCCATGAGGCTACTCGTCTTAATGAGCTAATCACCCTACTGGCCAATAGCGAAATTTATGACCTCGTGCGTATGGACTACTACAGTACTGAGTTAGAGACTATAAAGAAGGAACTCAAAGAGAAGGTCAAAGCAGCCTTTGTTGAAAAACAAAAGCTCTATGAGGCGACCCTTGGAGAGAGCTTTGCCACTGCGGAAAAGAAGATAACCGATGGATTTTCCTTGACCTCTCCTTCAGAGCTATATAACACCTACGAGGCCTATAGCAGCACCCCTATACCGAGCAAGCGTGCAGGCAATGTCATGCAAGTGAGCAAGTCCGTTACCCAGTATTACCAACCTATTGCTAACCGAGATTTTGATGTGGTGCTCAACCCTATCATCGTAGAGCCGATGATACAAGTGGTCTATGAGATGAAAATGAGTGTCAATCACCCTGATAAAAATAAAGCTAAAGAGGCACTATTGCTAACCCCTGCTGGCGAACTCAAGAAGATAAACCTACCTTAGCAACTGTCCATAAATATGAACAAAATAGACAAACTTTTTGAGCAATGGCAGGACTTACAACCCCTAAGCGAGCGCAAACAGCACTTGCTCTCTCAGCGCTTTACGGTAGATTACAACTACAATAGTAACCATATAGAGGGCAATACACTCACTTATGGGCAAACAGAATTGTTATTGCTCTTTGGCAGGGTATCGGGTGAGGGCTCCCTCAAGGACTTCAACGACATGAAAGCCAGTGAGGTAACCGTACAGATGTTACAAGAGGAACTCTCGGAGGATAAGCCTCTTACCGAGCACTTTATTCGCCTATTGCACCAGACACTCCTCAGGGAAGACTATACTGTATATCGTACCCTCCCCGATGGTATCACTACCCACTATGTGATACACGCAGGGGCTTACAAATCACGCCCTAACAGCGTAATTACCCGCTATGGAGACCGTTTTGAATATGCCTCACCCCAAGAGACTCCTGCTCTGATGACCGATTTGGTAGATTGGTACAACCAAGCGGAAGCCTCCCAAGCACTACACCCTGTGGAATTAGCTGCTCTGTTTCACTATCGCTATATCCGTATACACCCTTTTGAAGATGGTAATGGGCGTATGGCACGCCTGCTAGTAAACTATATCTTGGCGCGACATAAGTACCCTATGTTGGTGGTGAGACATCATAACAAAGAGCAATACCTTGATGCCCTACACGAGAGCGATGTGAGGGTCGGAAAAGCCCCTTCGTTAGGAGCTACGGCCTCACTCTCACAAATAAGTCCTTTTTTGCGTTTTTTCAAGGATTGGGTGGCGACCGAATTGCAATACCTCATTGCCTTTGCTACCGAAACAAGGCCTCATATATGGTGGTATGATGGACAGCGTATAGCTTTCCGTAGTGAAGCCTCCGCTGTGCTTTTGAGTATTTTAGAGCAGAATCCCAATATAAGTACTGCTGAACTGGCTGCAAAAGCTCATATCTCGCCCACTGCTGTGAAGCAACAGTTAGCACAGTTCCAAAAGAAAGGCTATATAGAGGCAAGTGAAAAAGGTCGGCGGGTATTTGCCATATCATCAATATAAAAAACCAATATAAACCCTATGAGAGAACAAGCAATAAAACTTTACGAACAAGCCCAAGCGGATTACCCAACGTTGAAAGCCCAAATAGAGGCGCAGGTAGTGCGTTGGTTTTGGGCAGCAGGAGGTATGGGGCTCTTTTCTTTAGAGCCTTTCCATTTTGAACAAAACCATTTTTCAAAAGCCAAAATACTGAAAAAAGCTCCTAAAAATGTAGATAACAAATATCACTACGGAGTAAATGACAAAGATGAAATAATTGTAGAACGTTGGTATGTTATCTTTGAAGACCAATGTTATGAGGAGTTTTTTTTCCGAGAGGAAAACCAAATTATCAGTTATCGTTTTGATCATTCTGCAAAAAAGGAATGTGTTCATGTAAAGATTTTTACTTATAAAGACGGATTGCTTCAACATATCTATGCTGCTTTTAAAAAGCACTATTGGGAAGAGACAATGTATTATGAGGGAGACAAACTCATTCGCCGTGAAAGTAAAGGAAAAGACTATGACTTAAAACCTTTTGACCGCGCTCTTCTCTATACCTATGATATGTCGGGAGAACTCAATAGTATTACCAGCGGAACGGGCTATGTTATATATCAGAAGAAGGGTAAGAAAGTATAGTGTAATTAAAAACTAAAAATAAAATGAACCCAATAATCAAACAATGGGACACGGCTAATTCTCTAATAAAAGATTACCAATATAAGGAAGCACTGGCTATTTATGAGGCTCTTTACCAAAAGGTAGAGACAGAACTCTCGGATACCTTTGATAGGGCTATGTTTTTTGGGGATTATTTTGGCTTATTGGCAG
>CAJZFM010000186.1 GCA_915070235.1 uncultured Capnocytophaga sp.
TTTCAAAGATTTTTTCGTAATTTCGTCAGAAAATTATGCGATCCTACAAACGTTTAAAAACAAGGAAGAATACATAAAAAATTAACTAACAATGTTTAATAAAGAAAATAAGAAAACCATGGCAGTAGACAATTCAGTAGCGGGAAGCAACCGCATCGTAGCAGGTACTAAGATCAAAGGAGAAGTAAATTCAGGCTCTGACTTCCGTATAGATGGAGAAATAGAAGGTACCATACAGACCTCTGGTCGCTTGGTAGTAGGAAGAACAGGCCTTATCAAGGGCAATGTGATCTGTACCAATGCCGATGTAGAGGGTACAATCAATGGTACTTTGGTAGTCAAGAGTACTCTTAGCCTTAAAGCAACTGCTGTGATAGAAGGGGAAGTACAAGCCGACAAACTCGCTATAGAACCAGGTGCGGTATTCAATGTAACTTGTAAGATGGGTGTCAAAGGGGCACCTGTAAGCAATGAACCCGCAAAAAAATAATCCTAACAGCTGGGTAAAATTCTCTCAAGTAGGCTTGCAAATGGCTGTAACTATAGCCCTTTGCGCCTACGGCGGAAATCTGTTGGACAGCAAATATCCTGCCGTAGCCCCATGGGGCGTGGTGGGTGGGAGTCTCTTTGGGGTATTTGCTGCTCTCTATCATGTGATAAAACAAGTTAAAGCAATGAACAGTGATAGTGACTAATGACTAACGACTAATCACTAACCACTGACCACTGATAACTAACCAATATGAGGTACTTTTTTTGGAGTTTTCTTGGTTTGCTGGCACCTATTCAGGGGCATGGGCAAGCACAATCCTTACAGGAAGAACAATTGCAGAAGCAATTTCCTGCTAAGGTACAAAAGCAATTGGGTATCACCTATCCCATAACGAAGGCTTATACCTATAAGGATAAGGAAGGGACACATGTTTGGGTCTTTACCGAAAATAAGCTCTATAAGACCTCCAAGAATAAGGAACAGGGTTATAAGAAAAACAGTGAGGGAGAGGTGATTAATGACAAGATCAAGGCTTTTCACCTCTTAGAGAAAGCTGATACTTACCAAGTGGTAAAGGTTGTATATGATTATAGCCCGAAGTGGGAAGGTACAGAATTCTCCATTTGGTTTTGGACAAAATTTGTCTCCTTTACCGACTTAGACCAAGATGGTTATGTAGATCCAATCATTGTCTATGGGGCAGCACCCACCGATGGTGATCCCGACAGAGGCAAAGTAAAGCTCTTAGCCTATCATAAGGGAGAGAAAACGGCCATTCGCCACCAAGATGATCCCAGTGATGAGGGGCGAGAAACCCAAATAGATGCCTCCTATTATACCCTGCCGCGTTCTATTCGCCAAAAAATGTTTGATACGATCAATTATTTGCAAGAAAATCAGCTTACTTTGTTTAATCCAGAGGATTTTAAAAAGCTGAAGCGATAAATATAGGAGCGAGCTTGCCGTTTTGCCTATCTATACAGTCTCATTCGTTAAGGTACAATGAATTGAGCCTTGTGAGATGGGTGTGTTTAGCAATTGACAATTAAAAAATAAAGTGATAAATTATGGACTTATTACAAAAAAGTAAAGAAAATGCTCAGTCTTGGCTTAGTCCTACCTTTGACGAGCCAACACAAAAGGCAGTACGTGAACTGCTTGCAGGAAATCCAGAGGAACTTACTGAATGTTTTCATAAGAATTTGGAATTTGGTACAGGTGGTATGCGTGGTATCATGGGTATTGGTACCAATCGTATGAACCGCTATACCTTGGGCAAGAATACCCAAGGATTGAGCAACTACCTCAAGAAGGTATATCCCAATGAGCAAGTGAAGGTAGTTATCGCCTATGACTGTCGTCACAACTCTCAGGATTTTGCCAAGGTAGTAGCCGATGTCTTCTCTGCCAATGGTATTAAGGTATATCTCTTCTCCCAGTTGCGCCCTACGCCAGAACTTTCCTTTGCTATACGTTACCTTAAGTGCCATAGTGGTATCGTCCTTACAGCCTCTCATAACCCACCAGAATACAATGGATATAAGGTTTATTGGACAGATGGTGGCCAGCTGGTGCCTCCTCAGGACAAGGAAGTAATGGAGGCTATTGACAAGGTACAATTTGCTGATATTCAATTTACTCCCAATGAGTCGCTCATTGAAAAGATTGACTCTCAGGTAGATGAGGCCTTTATAGAAGCCTCCTTGAACAAGGCTAATTTCCCTATCGCAGGTAAGGAAAATCTTAAGATTGTCTATACACCTTTGCATGGGACATCGGTAACCATTATTCCCAAGCTCTTGCAGCGTGCAGGCTATACTTCCTTGTATATAGTAGAGGAACAAGCCACTCCCGATGGTAGCTTCCCTACCGTAAAATCACCTAATCCTGAAGAGCCTGAAGCACTTACTATGGCACTGAAAAAGGCCGAAGAAGTACAGGCGGATATTGTTTTCGGAACGGATCCCGATAGCGACCGTATAGGGATTGCTGTACGTAACCTCCATGGCAAGATGGAGTTGCTTAACGGAAACCAAACGATGCTCCTAATGACCAAATACCTCTTGGATAAGTGGAAGGAAAAAGGAGAAAAGACAGGCCGTGAGTTTATCGCCTCTACCATTGTTTCTACGCCTATGATGCAGAAACTTGCCGATGCCTATGGGGTAGAGTATAAGGAAGGGCTTACAGGTTTCAAATGGATTGCCAAGATGATCAAGGACTTCCCAGACCAACAGTTTATCGGTGGGGGAGAGGAAAGTTTTGGCTATATGGTAGGGGATTTCGTTCGTGATAAGGACGCGGAAACCTCCGCCTTATTGGCTATGGGAATTGCTGCTGAGGCTAAGGCCAAAGGTAGTTCCTTCTTCAAGGAAATGCTTAAGATGTACCAAGAGTTTGGCCTCTACCAAGAACACTTGATTTCCGTAGTGAAAAAAGGGATCAGCGGGGCAGAGGAGATCAACCAAATAATGAAGAACCTCCGCGAAAACCCTGTCAAAGAGATCTTAGGTGAAAAGGTCGTACGTATAGATGACTACCAAACCTCTGTAAGCTATAACCCACTGACAGGTGAGAAAAAACCGATTGAGATTCCTAAGTCTAATGTACTGATCTACCATACAGAAAAAGGACTTAAGGTAGCAGCACGCCCCAGTGGTACCGAGCCTAAAATCAAGTTCTATTTTAGTGCCAATGCTCCTCTTGCCTCTATAGAGGCTTATGAGGCTACACGTGAGGCCTTACTGGCTAAAATTAAGCAAGTAACCAAAGAATGGAATTTATAAAACTGATTATCAATTAAATAGAAATGATTTTCTTATATATTATTGAATGAACGTAGCCAATATCAAACGACTTTATCCGTATGTACTGCCTTATAAGAGGTTTGCCTTTCTGAATGTGTTCTTTAACATTCTATATGCTCTCTTTAGCTCCTTGTCCTTTGTAGCCTTGATTCCTATGCTTGAGGTACTTTTTGATGCCCGTGCAAGGATTTACCAAAAGCCTGTGTATAAGGGCATTAGCGAGGCAAATACCTATTTTAAGGAATACCTGAACTATCAGGTAACCCAGCATGCGGGAGGCGATCCCGTACAAGCGCTTTCCTACATTATCGCCTTGGTGTTATTGTTATTTTTCTTAAAGAATATATTTAACTACTTGGCTATAGTGTTTATCAACCTCTTGCGCAATGGCGTATTGAAGGATTTGCGCAATATGATGTATAAGAAAATCATTTCTTTACCCATCTCTTATTTCTCAGAAAAACGCAAAGGAGATGTCATCTCCCGTATCACCACCGATATCAATGAGTTTCAAACCTCCTACCTGAGTATATTGGAATTTATTGTAAAAGAACCACTTACAATTATTTTCACTATAGTCATCATGTGTGGGATTAGCCTGAAGCTCACCATATTTGTTTTTATCTTTATTCCTGTGGCAGGGCTGGCTATTTCCCGTGTGGGCAAAACCCTTAAGAAGCATTCGGGACGGGTGCAGGCTGAGCAAGGTTTCTTCCTCTCCCTGATAGAGGAAACCCTTTCGGGGCTGCGTATCATCAAGTCTTTCAATGCACAAGGGGCGTTTATCAAGCGCTTTACCGACTCCACTCAGCGCTTTAACACCTATGCCAACAACCTCTCCTATCGCCAAAACTTAGCCTCACCTATTAGTGAGTTTTTAGGGATTTTGGTCATCGGAATCCTTCTATGGTATGGGGGTACTATGGTCTTGGTGGATAAGACTTTAGGGGGCTCCGAGTTTGTCGCTTATATGGGGTTGGCCTACAATATTCTCACCCCAGCCAAGGAAATCAGCAAGGCAGCCTATCGCTTGCGACAAGGAGACGCCGCCGCCCTACGTGTCTTGGAGGTGATTCATGCACAAAATCCTATTTTTGACAAAGAAAACGCCATAGAAAAAACAGACTTCCAAGCGGCTATCTCATTGAAAAATATCTCTTTCAAGTATGACAATGAGTATATACTCAAGGATTTTTCTCTGGAGATTCCCAAGGGGAAAACAGTAGCCTTGGTAGGGCAATCAGGTAGTGGAAAAAGTACCATAGCCAACCTTATTGCGCGCTTCTACGATGTCAATGAGGGCAGTATCACCTTTGACGGCATTGATATTCGCGACCTTAAGATACAATCGCTCCGCGATCTGATAGGAATTGTTTCTCAGGACTCTATCCTTTTCAATGATACAATAACCAATAACCTGCTTATAGGTAAGGCGTCGGCCACTCCAGCGGAGATAGAAGAAGCCGAGATCGGAAGAGCGTCGT
>CAJZFM010000187.1 GCA_915070235.1 uncultured Capnocytophaga sp.
AATCAAGGGCTTTAAGGACTGTTGTTTTGCCTGAAGCATTGGCTCCATAGATAAGTGCCAACTTCAACAGTCGTTTGCCTGCTGTATGCACCACATAAGTATCTTCTAAATGCTTAGAGGCATCAGCTTCAAACGACAATGTCTGTTTATCTTTTATGGAGCCAAAGTTTTGTATGCTAAAATTTACAATCATTTATTCTATGAATAATTTGAATACTAACTTACTATATTGATAATCCTATTAGGCACTACAATCACCTTTTTAGGAGTGTTACCTTGTAGTTGTTCTGCCGTTTGAGGGTCGGCAAGGATAGCCTTTTCTATCTCGGCAGCAGGCATATCGGTAGGGAAGGAACGCTTGAAGCGTACTTTGCCATTGAACGATACAGGGTATTCCTTGCTCTCTTCCTGCAAATATTGGTCATTATGGGTCGGATAGGGCGCATAGGTGATACTCTCATTATGACCCAAGTGTTTCCAAAGTTCCTCTGCTATATGAGGGGCAAAAGGTGCTACCAGTACTGCCAAAGGTTCCAAAATAGCCTTGTGGTGACACTTAAGGGCAGAGAGTTCATTGACACAGATCATAAACTGACTCACAGAGGTATTGAATGAGAAGCTCTGTATATCCTCATTGACCTTCTTAATGGTCTTATGGAGCGCTTTGAGCATCTCAACCGTTGGGGCCTCGTCGGTCACTTGCCAGCCACTCTCTGAGAAATACAAGCGCCATAGCTTGCGCAAGAAATTGTATGTACCTGAAATTCCTGCGGTGTTCCAAGGTTTAGCTTGTTCCAAGGGACCTAAGAACATCTCATACAAGCGCAAAGTGTCTGCTCCATATTGCTCACAAATATCATCGGGATTGACCACATTATATTTGGATTTGGACATCTTTTCTACTTCACGACCTGTGAGATACTTGCCGTCTTCTTCTAAGACAAACTCTGCATTGGCAAACTCTTTCCTCCATTGTTTGAACTTCTCAATATCCAACTCATCGGAAGTATCTTTCAAAAGAGAAATATCCACATGAATGGGTTGCACTTTCTGATCCTTTACTTGGTTTTTAGATACAAAGGTATTGGTACCTTCCAAGCGATAAACAAAGGCACTCATTCCCAATATCATACCCTGATTAATCAGTTTTTTGAAAGGCTCTTCGGTAGGGGCAAAGCCTCTATCCTTAAGGAACTTATTCCAAAAGCGCGAGTACAAAAGGTGCCCTGTGGCATGTTCGCTACCCCCTACATAGAGATCTACGTTTTGCCAATAGTTTTCCACTTCTGGGGTGGGAAAAACAGCTCGCTTATCTTTTTCCATCATATACTCCAACCAATACCACGAAGAGCCTGCCCAACCTGGCATGGTGTTAAGCTCCAAGGGGAATACACTCTTATGGTCTATCAGCTCATTGCTCACTACCTTGTGATTTACGGTATCCCATGCCCAAGTGGTAGCATTGCCCAAGGGCGGATTTCCCTCTTCGGTAGGGAGGTACTTCTCTACTTCTGGCAAAAGGATAGGCAAGTACTGCTGCTCAATCACCTGTGGCAAACCATCTTGGTAATAGATAGGGAAAGGTTCGCCCCAATAGCGCTGACGAGAGAAAACCGCATCACGCAAGCGGTAATTCACTTTGGCCTCGCCTGCTCCCTTGGCTTCTAAGGCCGCTAAGACTTTAGGAAAAGCCTCCTTGAAGCTGGTACAACCGTCCAAGAAATCAGAGTTTTGGTAGGTCATACCCTCCTTGTCGGTAAAGGCGTTTTCTGATATATCTTTGTCAAAAATATTGATCATATCGGGCATACCCTTTGCTCCCTTAAAGTGTTGGGCAAAGGCATGATCGCGCTCGTCCCCCGCAGGTACAGCCATCACGGCTCCTGTACCATAGCTGGCCAGTACATAGTCTCCTATCCAAATAGGTACCCTCTTCCCTGTGAGTGGGTGTACCGCATAAGCACCTGTGAAGACGCCCGATACGGTCTTGGTATCGGCCATACGATCGCGCTCGGAGCGCTTAGCAGTATCGGCTATATAGGCTTCCACTTCCGCGCGCTGCTCCTCGGTGGTGATCTTAAGCACTAAGGGGTGCTCAGGGGCAAGCGTAAGGTAAGTAACTCCAAAGAGGGTGTCGGGACGGGTAGTGAAAACGGTGATTTTATGATTGCCTTCGGCAACTACAAAATCAATACTTGCTCCTACTGACTTTCCTATCCAGTTGCGCTGGCTTTCCTTGATGCTCTCACTCCAGTCTATGGTGTCTAATCCCTGCAAAAATCGGTCAGCATAGGCAGTGATACGCATGCTCCACTGGGTCATCTTCTTGCGAATCACAGGGTGGCCTCCACGCTCGGAGACCCCATTGACTACCTCGTCATTGGCCAAGACGGTACCCAAGGCAGGACACCAATTTACTTCAGTTTCAGCCAAGTAAGTCAAGCGGTACTTGAGTAAAATACGCTGCTTCTCGGCCTCAGAAAAGCCTTTCCACTGTTCGGCGGTGAAGGTAGGGGTATCGTCGTCACAAGGGGCATCAACGCCTGCATTACCACCTTTCTCAAAAAGGGCAACGAGGGTCTCTATAGGCTCAGCCTTGTCGGTAGCTCGGTTATACCACGAGCTAAAGAGCTGAGCAAATATCCACTGGGTATGGCGGTAGTAGGCAGGATCGGAGGTCTTCACCTCTCGGCTCCAGTCAAATGAAAAGCCTATCTTGTCCAACTGCTCCCTATAGCGAGCAATGTTCTGTGCCGTGGTCAGGGCAGGGTGTTGCCCTGTCTGGATCGCATACTGTTCGGCAGGTAGGCCAAAACTGTCATACCCTTGGGGGTGCAATACATTGAACCCTTGGTGGCGCTTGTAGCGTGCCACGATATCGCTGGCTATATAACCCAGCGGGTGCCCTACGTGTAAGCCCGCACCTGAGGGGTAAGGGAACATGTCAAGTACATAGTACTTAGGTTTGCTAAAGTCATTTACTGACTGATAAGTTTGGTGCTCTGCCCAATAAGCCTGCCAATAGGCTTCTATTTCTTTATGATTATAGGTCATAGGTGTTAGGTATTAGATGTTAGGATACAAAGATAGTGATAATTTGTTAATTAGAAGTGAATATAAAATTCGCTAATTTTAAGCTAATTCTAAAGATACAATCTCTGCTTTTTCTCCATTTTCGGTTTCACAGACGATAGAGATATAGTCAAATCCATTTCTTTTTACTTCTTCCCAAGGGATATTTTCCCCATTGATAAGTGTTACTCTATCATCTTCATCTACTTCATAATCTTCCTTTTCTTCTTCGTAATCAATAGAATACCCAAAATCTATGTGAATTTTGCAAGGAGCAATATCGTATTTTACCAAAGTTCGTTTTTCAACTTCTTCTGAGTCAAACTCATCGCAAAACATTGCATTATAACCGTATTGGTAGCCATCAAAGAGCAATATTTCTTCACCCGTTTCTGTATCTCTGGCTGCTATTTTACAAGGAATTCCAGTTTCATTATCTACAATACAAGGCAATTTTTTCCCCTTTAATTGAAATAAATCACCATAATAATAGACTTCAAAGAGCGTATTTCCATTTTTGGATTGGATATCTATCGATAGATAATCGCCTGATTTTACATTACAAGCGTTTTTGCTTAGATAGGTAGGAACTTTATGCATATACAAAATTATTTAAATGAAAGTATAATCTTAATTTGTAAATTTATCAATTAGCAAATTTGCCAATTATTTTGCAAAGGTAGAAATAATTTGTCAATCCGCCAATGAGATAATTAGCAAATTTGTAGAAATAAGCATTTTTTCATATTTCTAATTTCTTATTTTCACTCATCAGCAAATTGACTCATTATCTCATTGGTAAATTGGCCTTTTTTTTGTAAATTTGTACTCCAAAAACACAAAAAATCTTATGACTAAGAATCCCTCCTCCTCTCAGCGGCTCTCTATCAAAGACTGGGCGGATAGCGACCGGCCACGGGAGAAGATGATCTCGCAAGGCAAAGCAGTACTTACCAATGCCGAACTCTTAGCTATCCTGATCGGTTCGGGCAATGCTACCGAAAGTGCGGTAGCACTGAGCCAACGTATCTTGGCCTCAGTAAGTAATAGCCTTACTGCTTTAGGTAAGCAGACCCTCCAACAGTTACTTGCTTTCAAGGGCATAGGTGAGGCCAAGGCCATTACCATCTTAGCCGCTACCGAGCTGGGGCGTAGGCGCAGCGCAGAAACGCCTGAACCACTACCCAAGATTGAGAGTGCTGAAGATGTTTTTGCGCTTATGCAGCCTCTTATCGGCGAACTCCCACATGAGGAGTTTTGGGCATTGTACCTCAGTAGTGCGGCGCGTGTGATGCACAAGGTGCGACTCTCGGTAGGGGGTATCACCCATACGGTGGTGGATATTCGCTTACTACTGAAAATGGCCTTGGAGCAAGGGGCTGTCTCTATGATCCTTACCCATAACCACCCCTCAGGGAGTACTATCCCCAGCAAGGAAGACTTGCAACTCACCCAGCGAGTAAGGGAAGCGGGGCAACTATTGGATATACGCCTCTTAGATCATGTCATCATCACCGAAAAGCAATATAAGAGCTTAGCCGAAGAGGGCTTGTGCTAATCCATCAATCGCAATACCATAGCAGCATTACTTCCACCAAAGCCTGAAGCGGTCTTGAGTAAGTGTTTCACCTGAGCCTCTTGGGTTTGGGTGAGGATATGCAGTGGCTCAGAAACACCTAAGGTGTCAAAAC
>CAJZFM010000188.1 GCA_915070235.1 uncultured Capnocytophaga sp.
ACTGCCAGGTACGCGATTGGTTCCGCAAGTATAACAGCCCAGAAGAGTCCTTTACTGACCATGCTCGTCTGCTAAGTCAGCACCCTCGCTACCAAAAAGCAATGCGTTACAAGAGCGACCCATACCGCTTAGCAGAGGAGATTGCCGCCGCAGGCTATGCCACTGACCCTAAGTATGCCCACAAACTCAAAATGATCATTGACCAACTTTCTTAACCCCTTATTTATGAGACTTATATGTTTTTTTGCCTTGCTTCTGCCCTTTGCAGCTTGCAAGACCACCCGCCGAGATAGCCAAAGCCTTGTGCAGGTTCAGCAGCGCGATAGCCTTGTCCAATATAGCCAAGAGAAGCGAACCCAAACCCTTACCCTTGACCAATGGCAAGAGATGGAATGGGAGATGGACACAGGTAGCATAGCACCTCTTACCGATACACTCTCGCCCTTTCCCACTCTTGCTACCCTTACAGAGGTTAAGCAGGGCAAAGCACACAAAGTGGTCATGCGTGCTCCTCATCTTTCCCTAAAAATCAAGCGAGCAACCCAGCAGCAAGCCCAAGACCAACAACAAATCCAGCAGGTGCGACATGAGCGGCACCAAGAGCAACACCAGCATCATTTTCATGAGCAGGAACAAGAGACCCCTCAGCAACTCTGGTGGAAACTCTTTTGGGTGGTACTGGTAGGAGTTATGGTAACAATGATAGCCAAGAGTGAAAAATGAAAAATTAGTTGCCATTTCTTATTATTTCACTATCTTTGCCCCTATAACCATAAGCATTGGATAATCTTATTCATTGTTTTTATATCTTTTTGAATATGAAGTATTTATTGTTATTTATACCCTTTTTAGGGTGGTCTCAAGCAGTGGATTTGAGCCTTGAGCTGAAGCCAAAACAGGCCTATAGGCTCACAGTAGTAACAGAAGTCTCGTCCAAGCAGCAGGTGGATAACTTAGATGTAGCAGCCAAGGCGGTCAGTACCACACGCCTGAGCTTTACCCCAGGCAAGGAGGACAAGCAGATCTATCCTGTAACCTTACGCTATGAGGAGGCTACTTTGCAGATGGAAACTCAAGTACAAGGCAAGAACATGCCTTTGGAGAAAATTCCTGAATACACCAACGAAGCCGCTAAGGAACTCTGCAATCAGCCTTTCAAGGGAGAGCTAAGCGTAAAGGGAAAGTTTGTAAAAATAGACCCTGTGAAACCCCTTATGGAACGCGCTATGAAACAGTTGGAAAAGAAGCATGCCAAGGAAAACCCCTTGACCCCTTTTGAGCGCCAACAGGTACAAGCACAATTAGAGGCGGCCTTTGCCGAGACTACACTACAGTCCAACCTCTCCAATGTACTCTCTGTCTTGCCTCGCCAGCGGGTAGCGGTAGGAGACCAGTGGGAGATTAGCTCCTTCCTTTCCAAGGAGATGAATGTAAATGTGAAAACCCAATACACCTTACAGGAGGTAACCCCTGAGTATATCTATATTCGTGGAAAAGCAGTAATGGCTACCAATCATGAAAAGGTAATTCTCCAGCAAGGGCAGTATGTGTTCTTTACCATGAATGGCCAGACAGATATAGAGATATGGCTTGACCCTACCACCAAGTGGATCAAAAAAGCCACAGCCAAGCAAACCCTCGCTGGGGAAACCGAAGTAGAAGGCGATCTCTCCCACCAAAAAGGAAAGGTAATCCCCTTTGAGAGCCAATCAAACATTGAAGTGAAGAGTGAAAAATGAAATTCACTTTCTTTTAACGCACTAATCAAGAAAAAAATAATAATTTAGCGTCCTGAAACGATGTATAAGAAAAACACTAAATTATGAGTGTTGATATCAGTCAAATCAATGAAAAAATAGAGCGCGAAAGTGTATTTGTAGAGACCCTTACAGCAGAAATGTCCAAGGTCATCATAGGGCAACGCCATATGGTAGATGCCTTGCTCATAGGCCTATTAGGTCAGGGGCATATCCTTTTGGAAGGGGTGCCAGGGCTGGCTAAGACCCTCTCTATCAATACCCTTGCCAAGGCGGTACATGGTTCTTTCAACCGTATACAATTCACCCCTGACTTGCTTCCTGCCGATGTAATCGGTACAATGACCTACAATGTCAAGCAGAACGAATTTGCTATCAAGAAGGGACCTATTTTTGCCAACTTTGTCTTGGCCGACGAAATTAACCGTGCCCCTGCTAAGGTACAATCAGCCTTGCTCGAGGCCATGCAGGAGAAGCAAGTAACCATAGGAGATACGACTTTTTCTCTTGACAAGCCTTTCCTTGTAATGGCTACCCAAAACCCTGTGGAGCAGGAAGGTACATACCCACTACCAGAGGCACAAGTGGATAGGTTCATGCTCAAGGTAGTGATAGACTATCCTAAGCTACAGGAAGAACAGCAGATCATGCACAACAACCTAAAAGGTACCCAACCGACAGTGAATCAAGTAGTGAGCCTTGAGCAGATTCTGCAAGCTCAGCGAGTAGCCTATGAGGTGTATATGGACGAGAAAATAGAGAAGTATATCCTTGATATTATCTTCGCTACCCGTTATCCAGAAAAATACCAGTTGGCTGAACTTAGTCCACTTATACAATTTGGTGCTTCTCCTCGTGGTAGTATCAGCTTAGCGGTAGCGGCTAAGTGCCATGCCTTTATACATCACCGCGGGTATGTGATTCCAGAAGATGTACGTTCGGTAATCTTTGACGTACTACGTCACCGTATCGGAATTACCTATGAGGCGGAAGCTGAAAACATCACCTCTGTAGAAATTATCAATAAGATAATCAATACAGTAGAAGTACCATAATAGTGACAAGTGACTAATGACAAGTGACTAATCCTATTGTTACTAGTCACTTGTTACTTGTCATTAGTCACTAGTCATTGGTCATTGGTCATTGATTCCACGAGTTGGTATATATTAGTCAGGGGATCTTGGTCAGCGTAGGCGCGTTTTTCGTGAAGGGTATATAGTTTTTTAGCTCGTGCAATAGCTTGTGCTTGTTCCGCGCGGTTGTCCTCTTCCAATCGGGTATAGATATGCTTATAGAAATCAGCGTCTTTACCTTTTTCAGCATCTATTTGTAAGGTCTCATTCAGGGTAGTGGTATAATCCTTTTTGGGTTCTCCATAGTGTAACCATATCCATAGGTCAAAACTATCATTGCTATAGACAAACTTGTACCCCAAGGCATTGGCTTTTTTGGCGGCAGCCTCAAGAGAGTCGGCCTCGGAGGGGATAGCATCGCACACACACCATACTTCATCAAAATCATGGTGAGTTTCCTTGACGACTTCCTGCGCATAAAGCACTGTCTGTAGGGGAGTGCGTTGCTCACCGCTAAGGCTTACCACTACAAGAGAAGTAAGCGCGAAGTGCTTGAAATAGCAGGCCTCTGCTTGCTCTTGGCATACCACTAAAATAGTTTTACGCAAGGATCTTTTCTCAGTATATTCGTAGGTACCCTTCACCAATTCCCATGCGGGGGTAATAGCAGGGGAGACGGTTTGTCGGGTATATCGGGTGGCCTTGATAGCCTTGGTTTGTTTCGGGTCTGTTTTTCTTCTTTTAGCCATGGTCTAATTTTCAAAAAGTTCATTAAAATCGCCTACTATAGGAGTAGCCCCATACTTGCCGAGCAAGTAATCGCTCTGATGGTTATCGCCCTTGACCCCAGCTATTTCGGCTAAGGTGTATAGGTGACTGCAATCCTCTTTGTCTTTTTCAACAAAGGAAATCTGGTCACGCCTTAAGAGCTTGTCCGAAAGTAATAAAGGATTGTTGGTAGCCAAGATGAATTGGCTTTGCTTATTGGCAGTACTATTGAATAGGGCTACAAGTTTTTTAGCCAGTAGCGCGTGTAGTTGGGCGTCAAATTGGTCAATGATGAGGATTTTCCCTTCATAGAAAGCATCGTATAGGTAGGCAGCATACTCAAAGAGGCGCTGGGTACCCTCCGATTCGTATTCGTCAAAGGCAAAGAGAGAAAGTGGAATCTTGTCTTCATCTACTCCGCCGTGCAGTTTTTTAGCAGAAAGCAGTACAGAACGTTTCTTTGGAGCTTCAGTGTTCTCAGAGGTGTCATTGTTAAGTTCCAAAAAACCCAATTTTTCCACCGAGGTATCAGCGCGCTTGAGGATCTCCAATATAAAAGATTTCTTCTGAGGTACTCGCAAGGACTCTCGTGCATAAGCGGTCATAGTAGGGTCGCCTAAGCCACTGAGGACTTTGATTTGCTCGAAGCCTTCCATGATACTCTTTGAAGTCTTAGCAAAAGGGAAAGAAGCCAACATTTTTAGGAAAAGACTTGTAGGGAAGAGGAAATCCTTATTGCCATCTTTCTGCTGAGCCAGCCCCATATAGATATCGCCTTCCTTGAAGAAACTCTCATTTAAGTAGCTCAATCCCTGCTGTTCACGGATAAAATAGCAAGTTTCTTTTTTGCCTTTTCTCTCATAGAGCCATTCAGAGTGTATAGCCTTATCACTGGCTTGGAAACCATAACGATACTTGTTCTCACCCACCCCAAAAATCATTTGGAAGAAAGAAGGTTGTTCCATAGTATCACCGCTGAGCCTAAAGCTATTGATATGCTCCAGTATTTTTTCATCTTTGGCCGACTGAGTGGTGATTTTCAGAAAGACCAACAAGGCTTTTATCAAGTTACTTTTTCCGCTGGCATTAGCTCCATAGAGTACTTTTGATTTTAGAAAAGATTCTTTCAGATGGGCACAAGCATTTGTCGGCTCTA
>CAJZFM010000189.1 GCA_915070235.1 uncultured Capnocytophaga sp.
CTCAAGGAATTACAAAAATATTATCTATGAAAAAAATACTTGTTTTTCTGTTGCTTATTTTAAGTATAGGTTGTAAAGTAGGAAAGAATAAAATACCGCCTCGACTTCCTTTTGATCTTTTGATGACAAAAATTGTTATTGAGGGATATTATCAAGATACTGTGAGAAATATTGTCAGAAAAAGTTTTCAATATGACTTTATCAAGGATATAAATAAGGATATTACTTTGAAGAATGGACAATTTTTCCTTAAAGGGCATATACCTTTTGTGATAGAATATGCCTATAGGGAAAATGTCTATGATCCATATAGTACTACAGATATTTTTATAGGAGGAGAGGGCAAATATTTGCAAATAAAGAAGAAATACACAGAAATTTTTATAGATAGTGTCAGAAAAATTACTTCTGAAAGGATATTGCCTGAAGTGATTCCTTCATTAGAAGAATCTTTGACTATAAAAGAATTTTTCTTTGACAAAAATAAAAATATAAATGGATTATCTAAAATTTATAATGATCCTGCTATATTTAAAGACGGTTCAGGTTATTGGAAAGATTTTTACAATCAAGGAAAAATAAAGGAGAAAGGTGACGTAGAGAATAATTATAAAACGGGTAAATGGCAGTATTATAATGAATTAGGAGAAATTGACAGTGTTAAAGTGTATAGTGTAAAAGATAGTGTCGATATTCGTTTTCCTTATTGTTTGTTTAATAAAAAGGAACCATGTTATTAGAGATATTAGACAGTCTAAACTTCCAATTATTGATAAAAAGTTGAATAAAAAATGAAGCAACTACTTATTTTATGTCTTTTATTTCCTGTGATAAGTCATTCGCAGACGATTATAAAAGGGTATGATTATTGTAAGGATACTCTTATGGAGCACTTGGATGCTCAAAGAATAAAAAAGGAAATAAGAAAGAGAAATAAAAATGTTGATTTCTTAGAGAAAAGAGACTTCCTTACTTCTTATGACAAACAAGGGAATTATATGGTAGAGGATTACGCTAATAATAATCCTGATTTCTTTGTTGTTTTTAAATACTTAGGGGGGAAAGATTCTATTATCTATATAAAAAAGGAGTTTAATAAAAAAGGAAATTTAATATCTAAGGCTTTTTATATAGGGAATTGTATAGTGGATGCTACTTATTACTATAATGAAAAAGGAGCCCTAATACAAAAAGAATATGTTGGAGAAGGTTATTATATAGGTGTCAATCAGTTACAAGCTATTATATCTTCTTTTCTTGAGTTAGATATTTTTAATTGTTATGATGATTCTATGGGGATGAGGTATGAGATTAGCCGCCAGCAGGAGGAAGGAAAACTTGTTTATCAGTTTACTTGTGTGATTTTTGAAAGTGGTATAGCTCGTTCTTATTATATAGATGCTTATGATGGGAAAATTCTTTATAAAGATGAAAAAGGAACCAAAGAATGTAGTAATTCTCTGGAATATTTCCCCAAAGAGAAAATAGCTATTCCCTTAAGGAAATATCTTAGTTGTGCAGAACTGTTTCATATATAGTAATTTTAAATAGGGGAAAATAGAATTATCAAGCATTATATCGTTACAGGAGAATTTTTATTAAACAAATAGTATAATAATTAAGAATGAAATCAGTTTCTTTGACCGTCTCACAGATAGAGCGTTTGACAGCGGAGGCGGTAAAAATATCTTTTGAGATTCCTCAGAAGGATCGTTTTTCGTTTGATTTTTTTGCAGGACAGTTTGTAGCCTTGCAACAGGAGATAAATGGCGAGCAGGTAAGGCGTGCCTATTCCATCTGTTCGTCACCTTATGAGCCGCTGCTCAGCGTGGGTATCAAGCAGATACCAGGGGGGCGCTTCTCCACCTTTGCCTGCCAGCAGCTCAAGGAGGGTGACCAGTTGGAGGTCTTTCCTCCAGAGGGAAAGTTTGCTTATATTCCTGAGATCTCCCCAGAGAACTTGGGGCTTTTTGCCGCAGGGAGTGGTATTACCCCTATGCTGAGCATTATCAAGGTAGCACTGGAGAAGACCCAATGCAAGATTCTTTTGGTCTATGGCAATAGAACCCCTGAAACCACCATGTTTCTTTCTGATATTGAGGAACTTAAATCGCAGTATCCTGATAGACTTTTGGTACAATATGTCTATAGCAAAACCCAGCAAGAGGGGGCGCTTTCAGGACATATAGACCCGCCTATGGTCGAGCAATTGCTTAAGGAAACCTATAAGGAGGTGGATTTCGGTCGCTTCTATATCTGTGGGCCACAGGCTATGGTGGAGGCTGTAAGGGATAGCCTGCAGAAGGATTATGATAAGAAGAAAATCCATACTGAACTATTTACCGTAACTGATAGCAAGAAGCAGTACACAGGAACTACCGAGATTACGGTACGTATAGGTGGAGAGGAAAAGACCTTTACCATAGAGCGAAAACAAAACATACTCAGCGAATTGCTGGCTAAGGGCTTGGACGTATCCTATTCCTGCCTTACAGGGGCTTGTAGCAGCTGTATAGGCAAGGTAACCGAGGGCAGTGCCGAGATGGACAACAACCAAGTACTGATAGAACGAGAGGTCAAAGAAGGCAAGATACTCACCTGCCAAGCGCACCCCACTTGTGATCATATGAGATTAGAATTTAATTACTAAAATACAGACCATGAAACATAGAAACTGGATTCTTTTGGCCTTGCTACTGCTGGCAAGTCCCCTATGGGCACAGCGTACTGCTCGCTATACGGATAAGGACGCTCGCCTGAAGAAAGCCCGCTCGCTCTACCAACAAGAGCAATACAAGGCCGCCCAACACCTTTTCAAGCAAGAGCTCCTCAAGGCCAATACTCAGGCCGATAAGGAATTGTGTAGCTACTATATTGCTTCGGCAGCCATTCGCCTGAGACAACAAGGAGCCGATAAGCTCATGGCACAGTACCTAAAGGATTATCCCACTTCTTCCTATGCAGCCCAAGCCAACCTTGAGGTAGGGGATTACTATTTTGACAAAGGAGATACCAAAACGGCGATTCTATGGTATGACAAGGTGGAAATACCTACCCTCTCAACCAAGCAAAAGGAAAAATTTGACTTCCGATACGGATATGCTCTTTTCGCTCACGGTGATAAGGAGACCGCTCAGCAATACCTTTCTCAGGTGAAGAACTCCAAAGAATATGGGAAGAAAGCAGCCTACTATTTAGGATATATAGCCTATGATGCCGATGATTATCAAAAGGCCAATGACTTTTTCCAACAAGTGGGTGAGGAGAAGGAACTCAATAAGAATCTGTCTTATTATCAGGCAGATATGAACTTCAAGCAAGGTAATTTTCAAAAAGCCTTGCAGGAGGGGCTCCTACAGTTGGAAAAGACTAATAATCCCCAATACCGTTCGGAGATTAACAAGATCATAGGGGAGAGCTATTTTAACCTCAAGGAGTATGACAAGGCCATTCCTTACTTGGAGGCTTACAAGGGGAAGAATGGTGCCTATACCAATACTGACCTCTATTACTTAGGCTTTGCTTACTATAAGCAAGGAGAGTACCAAAAGGCTATAGGTCAGTTCAATCGGATTATCAACGGAAAGAATGAGGTAGCACAGAATGCGTATTACCACTTGGCACAGTGTTACTTGAAAACAGGCCAAAAACAACAGGCACTCAATGCCTTTCGCAACGCCTATCAGATGAATTTTGTCCCAGCCATAAAGCAGGATGCACACCTGAACTACGCCCGCCTGAGTTATGATATAGGCAATGCCTATGAGTCTACTCCTAAAGTAATACAGTCCTATATGGACACCTATCCCAATAGCCATACCGAGGAGCTTAAAGGTCTTTTGGTGGATTCTTATATCACCTCAGGAGGCTATCGTGAGGCCTTGGATTTGTTAGAGAAATCCGCTACAGCGGATCCTAAGATACGCCAGAAGGTGGCTTTCCTCTATGCCATGCAGCTCTATGGCGATGCTAAATTCAAGGAAGCGTTGCCTTATTTTGAGCAAGCAAAAAAGAGCCAAGCCGATGCTGAGTTTCAGGCAAGAGCTACTTATTGGAGTGGAGAGACAGCTTATCAGTTGCACCTTTACCCAGAGGCTCAAAAGGATTTTTCCGCTTTCCTTCAGGGGGGGCACACTTCTCTTGAGGAATATCCTAAGGCGCTCTATGGGCTGGCTTATGCACTCTTTAATCAGAAAAAATATGCCGAAGCAGCAGAATATTTTGCCAAATATATAGAAACACATCCCGAAGCCTTACGCCTTTCCGATGCTTACTTGCGCTTAGGAGATTGTAACTTTGCCACTGGGAAGTATTGGCCTGCTATGGAGGCGTATGACAAGGTGATTGCCGCCAAAGCGACCAATACCGATTATGCAGCATTCCAAAAGGCCATTAGCTATGGTATAGTGGATAGAGTGCCTAAGAAAATAGAGGCACTTACGGCTTTTATCCAAGACTACCCCCAGTCCAATCTCAGAGAAGATGCGCTCTATGAGCTGGCCAACACTTATGTAAATCAAGGAAAACCTGAAAAGGCTTCAGAGCTGTATAATACCTTGAAAACTCAGTATAAGGACGGAACCTATACAGTGCGTGCTATGCTCCGAGAAGGACTTATGCTTTATAATAAGAGTGAAAATGAGAAGGCGTTGGCTATTTTCAAGGAGATTACCAAAAAATATCCTTCTTCTCCAGAGGCCTTGCAGGCGGTAAGTACGGCCAAGAATATCT
>CAJZFM010000190.1 GCA_915070235.1 uncultured Capnocytophaga sp.
GAGACAATCACAAAAAGGGTCGTCTCAGGGTTCAAGTGCTTAATCACTTCATGTACATGGTCGCCATCTACATTGCTGATAAAGTGAATGTTGAGATGATTTTTGTAGAATTTCAAGGCTTCAGAGACCATCACAGGACCTAAGTCTGAACCCCCAATACCGATATTCACCACATCGGTAAAGGGCTTGCCTGTATAACCTTTGCGCTTGCCAGAGATGATTTCCTGTGAGAAAGCCTTGATTTTTGCCTTTACTTCCTCCACCTCTGGGATTACATTTTGCCCATCTACAAGGATTTCCTTCTCTGCTGAGCGCAAGGCAGTATGTAGCACAGCACGGCCTTCGGTAGCGTTGATCTTATCGCCTGTGAAATACTTCTCAATGGAAGCCTTTAGGTCGCACTCTTCTGCCAATTGTAAAAGCAAATTACGAGTAGTCTCGTCCCAATTGTTCTTAGAGTAATCCACCAAGAAATCTTCCCACTGGAGGGTGTACTTGGGGGCACGTGCCGCATCTTGGGCAAATAGTTGTTGTAAGGTAACCTCTTTTACCTTAGCAAAATGGGCTTCTAAGGACGCCCAAGCCTTTGTTTGTGTAGGATTCTGTGTTGCTAACATTTATTTTTTAGTTTTTAGTTCTGAGTTTTGAATTTTGAGTTCTAAGGGGGTTAATAGTGACAAGTGACTAACTACTGACCACTGACTACTATAGTAATTTCTTCAGTTCTTCTATATTAGGCAGTGCTTTACGTAGGGGTTCAGGCATCTCATCGGATGTTCTAAAAGTAGCTACTCCCATAGGTTTGTCATATGTTCTTACCATATATTCGGCATAAGTTTTATCCACATCTTTACAAAGAATAATCCCTATACTGGGGTTCTCATTGGGCTTACGGACAAAATCGTCCAATATATTCAGATAAGCATTCAACTGACCTAAGTAAGCATTCTTGAAACTACCCGTCTTGAGTTCTATAGCTACCAAACAGGAGAGTTCTCTATGGTAGAAAAGAAGGTCTATAAAATGGGTATGTCCTAAAGCCTCTACCTGATACTGACTTCCTAAGAAGGCAAAGTCCCGCCCAAAGGTCATAATAAAGCGCTTAATGTTTTGAACTATCTGTTGCTCTACCACTCGTTCATCTATATCCTCCACATCACGTACCCCAAGCTCCTCTACATTGATAAAGTCAAGCAGATATTCGTCTTTGAACATACTTATAGCCTTAAGAGCTTGCTGAGAGGCTGGGAGTGTCTGAACAAAGTTATTAGGCATAGCGCCCCTATGCTTATATTCGTCCAATTGGATAGCTTTCTGTAAAGCACGCACTGAAAGGGATTCCTTAGCTGCTAATTCTATATAGAAGAGACGCGCTTCTATATCCTTTACCATGCTCATAACAAGTACATGATGGGTAAAACTAATAGCCAAGAAATATTTTGTGAGTGCTTCCTCATAATTAGATAGCTGTGAGAACTTAACAATCGCATCCGTAGAATAAATGTGTTCTGTGCTTTCTCCCAATTCGTCACTCGTGAGTGACGAATTAGAATCGCCTGATTGTAATTCGACCGTCATGACGGTCGAATTATAATTATCTGATAACGAATCACTTGCCCATTCTTCATAGAAAACACGCATCCTCTTTAGGTTCGTTGCTGAGAACCCACGAAGCCCTGGTAGCTCGCGTTGTAGCTGCTCGCTGATGTACTCCAAAGCTCCTGTGCCCCAATATCCCTTACGAGTATGCTCCGATACATACTTTCCTATAGAGAAATATAAGGATAGCTGCACCGCATTGACTGCCTTTGCGGCCTTATATTGGGCTTCTAAAATAGCTGTCTTGATAGTATCAATAATAGACTTGCTTATCACCATATTAATCTTTAGTTAGTGACGAGTGACTAGTGACTAACTACTAACCACTGAATCTACCGCAAAGATAGTCTTTTTTATGCTCTTAGCAAATGTTTTTCAGCTTTTTTTCGTATTTTTGCCAACTCAAAACTCATGACTCATGAAGAAACTATTGCTCTTGTTGTGGCTTCCTTTGCTTTCCTTAGCGCAGGAGAAGACCGCCCCCGACTATATCAAGACCATTATCTTTCGCGCTGGCGATGACCCTTATAGCCAATTGCCTATTGTTACCTTAGGTGGCAGTTTCTCTCTCTCCTTTGACGACTTACGCGGCGGAGAGTCAGACTATTACTATACCCTAACGCACTGCAATTACGATTGGCAACCCTCAGGCCTGCTCAAGAGTGAGTACCTCCGTGGCATGGACGATGTGCGCCTGACCCAGTACCGCTATTCCTATGGCACGCTACAGCCTTATACGCACTACAACCTGACCCTTCCCAACGATGATACTGATTTTTTGCTTACGGGCAACTACCTGCTGACCATTACCGATAGCGAACAACGGCCTATCTTTACCCGTCGCTTTGTCCTCTATAGCCCTACAGCCACCGTGCAGCTCTCTGTAAAGCAGTCCCGTGAGGTCAAGTATGCCGAGACGCGCCAAAGCGTCCAGATGAAAATATCCTCGAAGTCCCTACAGTTTGTCTCTCCCAATACGGCTGTCAAGGTTATAATCCTACAAAACTACCGCTGGGACAACGCTATTATGAACGTACCTCCCCAATATATCTTGGGTAATGATTTAGTGTATAAGTACGACCGAGAAACCTCCTTCTGGGGGGGCAATGAGTATTTTTACTTTGAGAACCGCGACCTGCGCTCCCCTACCTCTGGAGTATATACCACCCGCCGCGAAGGGGACAAGTACTTTTGCCAGCTCTTTACTCAAAGCCCCCGCGCTCATCTGCCCTATACCTATAACCCTGATATAGACGGGAATTTCCGTATTGTCAGCGACCATGGGCGCGACAATAGCATAGAGGGTGAATATGCCTTAGTACAGTTCTCTCTCTTGGCCAAGGACTTAGACCCCTCGGACGAGCTATATGTATATGGCGCTTTCTCCGATAATGCCCTTACGAAGGACTATCAGCTGCACTTTGACGAAGAACAAAAGGTGTATGTAGGAAATGTCTATCTAAAGCAAGGTTTTTATAACTACAAGTTTGCCCTCAAGCACAACGGCCAAGCCGACTACAACGCCATAGGGGGCAACTTCTACCAAACGGAAAATACCTATACCGTTTTGGTCTATTACCGCGACACCGCCGACCGCTACGACCGCGTCATCGGTATGGGAAGCCTACAGAGTACACAGGTTACAAGATAGTGAAAAACAATGAGACCTTTCAAACCAACTGCCTAACCTATACATTATTTCACGGGCAAAACCGCATCAGTAGTACTATTTCAAGCAGCCTCATGCCAATGCGAACGCCTCGCTATATGACATACGCGAATATTTCCAAGGACGTAATGACAAAGGTAAGATGAACAACAAAAGCACCGATGAAACCTATAACAGCCTCATCGGTGCCCTGCGACAAGCCCTCTCTCGCCTTGCGCAAGAGATTGAGCCTAAAGTATATGAGTATCAATTCCTTTTATAACCTAAAAATATCCTCTGTAGCAACTCCCAACTCTGGGAATATTACCGAATGGATCACATCTCCCTCTACAATAGGGGGAAGCGCACGGTATTGACCATTCTCCAATACAAATTGGGTGATCTCCTTATCAGTAGGGCGTACCACCCAATACTCACAAACCCCTGATTCCTGATAGAGTTCGTACTTATAACGCAGCTCTTTCTTGGAATTACCTGGAGATAGGATCTCTATGATAAGATCAGGCGCCCCTAAGCAGCGCTTGTCATTCTCTAACTTCTTGGGGTCACATACCACACAGAGGTCGGGCTGCACAACACTATCTTCCAAACCATTTTTATTTCTTAACACCACATCAAAAGGTGCCGAGAAGAGCTGACAAGTTTTCCCTTTAAAATAGTTATAAAGTTCCCCTGTAAGGTTTCTAGCTATTTTCTGGTGAGAGACAGCAGGTGCTGGACTCATTTTAAAAATCTTCCCTTTGAGGATCTCCAATCGCTCCTTGAGCTGCCAATGTATATAATCAGCATAGGTATAAAGCCCATGGGCAAGGTCTAACTGGTCTATATTTGTGATTACACCACTCATGATACATTGTTTTATGGATTACCAAGGGCAAAGATAAGAAAACTAGTGAAAAACGAAAAGTGAAAAATGAAGAACTTTTCGCTCTTCGCTTTTCACTTTTCGTTTTTCACTCTTCACTTAAAATGTGATCGGCCCTGAGAAGGTTGTTGTAGTGCTCTCTATACGATTTTGACCACTATAGACCTCTATTTTGAGCTTGAGTTTGCGTTCGGTAACAAAGGCCTGATGCATCTTGATAAAGAGGGTACCACTCACAAGCCCTTGCTTGCCCAAGTGGATATCTGGATTCCCTACGACCTCTATCTGTGCTTGTTTAGGCTCTACGATTTTGAAGGTAAGATGATCGAAGTCTTGGGTGGTCTTATTGATAATCTTGTAGGTATAGACATTAGAAATCATATCCCCCTGCTTTTGGTAGAGCTGACCTGGCAGGCGTAGAATATTGGCCTGTACATCACTACGCAAGAAGAGTAGCCCTATGAGAATGCCTATGAGTATAGTAAGTACCGAAGCATAACCTTTCATACGTGCGGTAAAGCGGAACGGCTCCTTCTTGGCGATTTCCTCTTCGCTGGCAAAGCGTATCAGCCCCTT
>CAJZFM010000191.1 GCA_915070235.1 uncultured Capnocytophaga sp.
GAGGCCATTACCATACTCAGCTGTGCCACCTCAGTGGGGGTAAGTCCTGCTTGAGCAATAGCTTCCTTAAGTGCCCAGATACCCAAAAGTCCTGTACGGGAATAGTGATTGACCACAGGCAGCCCCAATTGCTGGGCGAGAAAGTCATTGGTATGCTTGATCTCCCCTACCCTGATGTGATCACGGTGTAGGGTAGATACATTTTCTACAACAGACAGTCCCGATTGTCCTGAAAGCAAGCCCGCAAGATGCTCTTCAAGGTTATCCCCCAGCGCGGAACAAATCCCCATTGCTGTGATAACAATCCTTTCTGTCATGCTATTTGGTTCTGTGCTTTTGGATATATTCGGCCATAGTGGCTATGGAATAGAAAATCTCCTTCCCTTGCTTAGGATCAGAGAGGCGTATGCCATATTCTTTGTCTAAGAGTACGATTAGCTCAAGAGCATCAATAGAATCCAGCCCCAATCCGTCAGCTCCAAAGAGAGGGGTATTTTCGTTGATCTCCTCCGCGGAGAGTTCTTCCAAGTTAAGTGCTTCTACGACTTTTTGTTTGAGTTCTGCAATGAGTGTGTCCATTATCTATATGATGTTTATAATTTCTGCAAAGATACAAATTTAATGATTAATGACAAATGATTAATGGCAAATAAGTTATCAGTAGACAGAAGGGAGTGGACAGAAGACAAAGAGTAGAAGCAGCAGCTAGAGTCTAACTTTTAACAATTAACAATTGATAATTGACAATTAACAATAAAAAACTTTCTACATTGGAAAAAAAGCACGAACTTTGCTCTCCCAATACATGTACCCTAATGAAGAGACTATTCGGAAGTATTTTACTGGCAGGTCTTTTGGCTATAGCCCCTGCTTGTAAGCGTGATAAAGCCCCTGCACCCGTTGTGCAACAAGTGCCTGAACCACCCAAACCTGTCTATGAATATGGATTTAACTTATTAGAATACAACATCATAAAGGACACCCTCAGGCCTGGTGATACCTTCGGAGCACTGCTTAACAACCATGGCGTGTCCCCCGAAAGAGTGGCCAAGATTGCTGACCTCTCCAAGGAGGTGATACGCCCGCGCAACTTCAAGGCAGGACAGGCCTATGCACTTATCTTTGACAAAAAACAGCCTGACTCCTTAGCCTACTTTCTCTATCAGCCTGATCTGCTACATTTTATAGAAATAAAAACGAGAGATTCCCTCGCTATTCGCCAGATTGACCGCAAGGTAACCCTTGTGGAGCGTGAGGGGGGAGGCTATATCAAGAACAACTTGCTTGATGATATGACCAAATCAGGCTTGTCCTTTGCCGCTGCCTATAAGCTCTCCCAGATTTTTGACTATACCATTGACTTCTTCAACCTACAGGAGGACGATAAGTTCAAGATCATCTATGACGAACGCTATGTAGATGATACTATCAATGCGGGTTTGGTACAAGTAAAAGCCGCTTTCTTCGAGCACAAAGGAAAGCCTTACTATGCTTTTCATTTCCAAGCGGACACTACCAAGTCGGGGGGCTACTACGATGAAAATGGAAATATGATGAAGCGTATGTTCCTCAAATCGCCTTTGGACATCTTCCGTATCACCTCACACTATGGTATGCGTTACCACCCTATCCTCCACCAGATGAAAGGGCACTTTGGTACCGACTATGCCGCTCCCACAGGCACACCTATCCGTGCCACCGCCAGTGGTACTGTAACCCAAGCAGGCTATGGGTCGGGCAACGGAAACTATGTGAAGATTCGCCATGACAAGACCTACGAAACCCAATACCTACACATGTCTAAAATCATTGCCCGCAAGGGACAGCATATAGCCCAAGGGGAAGTCATTGGACTGGTAGGCAGCACAGGACTTGCCACAGGCCCCCATGTGTGTTACCGCTTTTGGAAAAATGGGGTACAAGTAGACCCTCTTAAAGAGAAACTCCCCGATGCTACCCCTATTGATGAAAAGCTAAGGCCTCGCTATATGGAGACCATCGCTCCCTTGAAGAAGCAGTTGGACGCGGTGCCTTATACAAATATACAGACCACTGAGCAGGCAGAAGTTGTTCCCGATACACTCAAGGCTCAGTAAATTTTCACCTAAACTCAAGACAATGAATATATTAAGATTTATCACTGCCGGTAGTGTAGATGACGGAAAGAGTACCCTCATTGGTCGCTTGCTTTATGACAGCAAGAGCATTTTGGCCGACCAACTTGAAGTACTCGAACAGCAGTCTAAGAATAAAAATGATGATGGAGTGGATTTGGCTATTCTCACCGATGGCCTTCGTGCCGAGCGTGAGCAAGGAATCACTATAGATGTGGCTTACCGCTACTTTGCTACCGACAAACGTAAGTTTATCATTGCCGATGCTCCTGGACATACCCAGTATACACGCAATATGATCACAGGTGCCTCTAACTCTGACCTAATCATTATCCTTATAGATGCCCGCAATGGCGTTACCGAACAAACCCGCCGACACTCCATCATCGCCTCCTTGCTAAATATTCCTAAGGTAGTGGTAGCGGTCAACAAAATGGACTTGGTGGATTACTCTCAGGAGGTTTTTGAGGGAATTAAGAAGGATTACGAGGCTATAGCCAAGCGCTTGCACCTGAAAGAGGTGTATTACTTCCCTATCTCGGCTTTTGTAGGCGACAATATCGTAAATACTACCGATGCCATGCCTTGGTACAAAGGAGAATCGCTCTTACACTTCTTAGAAAAGGTAGAAATAAATACCAGTAGCTACCCTCATGCACGTTTCCAAGTGCAGTATGTGATTCGCCCTCAGACAGAAGTCCTACACGACTACCGTGGTTATGCAGGGCAAGTCCTCTCAGGAGGCTATCGCCAAGGAGACACTATTGAGATACTCCCCGAAGGGATCACCACTACCCTTACCAAAATAGAGATAGACGGCAAGGAAGTGACCGAAGCCTCGGCTGGTATGCCTGTGGTGCTCCACATTGCCGATGATATAGACATCTCCCGTGGGGATTACTTTGTGCATTCCAGCCATACCCCTCATATGGAACAAACCGTAGAGGCAACGCTCTGCTGGATGGATCGCCGAGAGCTACGCCCAGGGGGCAAATACCTCTTGCAACAGCGCAGCCGCCTGACAAAAGTTATTGTCAAGGAAATTATCTATAAGATAGATGTCAATACACTGGAGCAAACCACCGAGGTAGAAAGCCTTAAACTCAACGAAATCGCAAGAGTACAGCTCCGAGCCGCAGCGCCCCTTGTCTATGACCCTTTCCAAGAAAACCCACAAATGGGCAGCGCTATCCTTATTGATGAGACGAGCAATGCTACTGTAGGGGGCGTACTTATAAGTGAAGAGTGAAGAGTGAAAAGTGAAGAGTGAAAATATATAGGGCGAATTACCATTCACCCTTACAACTAAAAATTAAAAAAATGGATACTACAACAACCGCTCCTGTAGAAAAAACCGCTAAACCTCAGTGGCTGAGGGTAAAGCTACCTACAGGGAAAAAATATACAGAACTTCGTAGCTTGGTGGATAAGTACCAGCTCAACACTATTTGTACCTCAGGAAGTTGCCCTAATATGGGCGAGTGCTGGGGACATGGTACGGCTACCTTTATGATTTTGGGTAACATCTGTACGCGCTCCTGTGGTTTCTGCGGGGTGAAAACAGGTCGGCCTGATACCATAGACTGGGAAGAGCCCGAGAAAGTTGCCCGCTCTATTAAGCTCATGAATATCACCCATGCCGTGATTACTTCCGTTGACCGTGACGATCTCAAGGACATGGGTAGTATCATCTGGGCAGAAACAGTCAAGGCTATTCGCCGTATGAACCCTAAGACTACCTTAGAGACCCTTATTCCTGATTTCCAAGGCGTAGAGCGCAACCTCAACCGCATCTTGGCCGTAGCGCCTGAGGTAATCTCTCACAATATGGAGACTGTACGTCGCCTGACCCGTGAGGTACGTATCCAAGCCCAATACGACCGCAGCCTTGGGGTACTTCGCTACCTGAAGGAAAACGGCGCTCATCGCACCAAATCGGGTATTATGCTCGGCCTTGGTGAAACCGAAGAAGAGGTAATCCAAACCCTCTATGACCTAAAAGAAGCCAAAGTAGATGTGGTTACTATAGGACAATACCTACAACCTTCTAAAAAACACCTGCCTGTAAAACAATTCATCACTCCTGACCAATTCCAAAAATACAAGGAAATAGGTGACTCTTTAGGCTTCCGCCACTTTGAAAGTAGCGCTTTGGTAAGGTCTTCTTATAAGGCGTATAAACACGTTTTATAGTGACAAGTGACCTTGATAGTAACAAATGACAAGTGACAAATGACAAGTGACAAATCTTCATAGTAACAAATCTTCATAGTAACAAATGACAAGTGACTAACGATTAATAATCAGTGATATTAATCGTTAGTCACTTGTCATTCATCATTAGTCATTAGTCACTAGTCACTATTAGTAGTTATCCGTAGGCGCAACAAAGACTTCTTCCTTGTGTTTTACGCCACTGATAAGCTCTTGTAAGTGTTGGAAAATCACAAAGAGTACAGGGATCACTATCAATCCAAAGAACGTACCAATAAGCTGACCTACAGCAGCACCTG
>CAJZFM010000192.1 GCA_915070235.1 uncultured Capnocytophaga sp.
CATTATCAATCCGCAAAACTGAAGCCCTGTATCTACGAATTTTTTCCATTTATAATTCCAAAGTTTCACATTGGCGTAATTATTTTTCAAATTGGAAGAATTGGTATCTGCTCCAAGGTTACACCACTCACCGATAACCGAATTTCCCACAAAACCATCATGCCCTTTATTAGAATATCCAAAGATAACAATATTATTCACCTCGCCGCCTACTTTTGAGTGAGGGCCAATGGTCGTTGCACCATAAACCTTGGCTCCGAGATTAAATTTAGAACCTTCACAAAGAGCAATCGGCCCGCGAAGATGGCAGCCTTCCATGATTTCCGTATTCTTCCCTATGTATATTTTTCCCGTTTTGGTATTAAGTGTAGAATATTCTACCACTGCACTTTCTTCTATGAACAAATCTTCAGTTTTTCCCAAAAATCCATTTGTAGAAGAAAGCGGCTGCGAAGTTCTTCCTTTTGTAAGTAGTTCAAAATCAAAATCTATTGCCTTGTCATTATAGGTAAAAAGGTCGGTAGGTTTTTCAAAAACTACCAAAGGCGCTTCCCACTCTATAGGAGGAATAGAAGAAAGCGTGAGGCCATTATTCATAAAAGCCAACTGCCTTCCTTGATACGTAATAGACTCCCCTACCTTAAGAGAACGCAACTGTTCTAAAAGGCGCGGGGTAGGCAAGAAATTAGCGTAAATGGAAAGGGTACCCTCCAATGTGTTGGGATAAGGATACTTTTCTTGTAGGTAATCCGAAGTGAGGTAATTCACTTGTGTTACCCCTAAGAGCCGTTGCCAGCGCTCGGCAAAGGTCAAGATACCCGCACGCAGCTCAGCCGAGGGACGGGTAAAGGTGAAAGGAAGGAAATTCCCTATAGTGTGTCTGTCCTCAAAGAGAAGTTGTTTTATTTTCATCTTAGTAGCTTACATAGTCTGTAATTTCCAAGCCATAGCCCGACATACCCACATAGCGAGAAGGTTCGGAGTTGGTCAAGAGTTTCAAGTGAGAGATACCCAAGTCTATCAGGATTTGAGCGCCTATACCTATATCTTTTACCTGAGCGGCAGGTACTTGCGAAGGTTCGGATTTGCCCTCTTGGGCTGCCTTAATAGCTTGGATACGGTGCAAGAGATTTTGGGAATAACCTCCTTGGTTGATGACAATAAAAGCCCCCTTGCCCGCAGCGTCTATCTGCTGGAAGATGCGACTGAGTTCGTTGTCCTTCTTGCGTAAAAGCTCCAAGATATCGTTACTAATAAAGTTGGCATGGATACGGGTAAGTACAGGTTCGTCCTTAGCCCAAGTACCTTTGGTGAAAGCCAAGTGTATCTGTCCGTTGGTGGTTTGCTCATAGGCACGTAGGCGGAATTGGCCAAAATCGGTATCTATAGAAAAGTCCTCTTTTTTGACAATAAGGCTATCATGGCGCATACGATAGGCCACCAAGTCCTCTATAGAAATGATCTTAAGATTGTGTTTTTCAGCCACTTTCACCAGCTGTGGCAAGCGTGCCATGGAACCATCTTCGTTGAGGATTTCAATAAGTATCCCCGCAGGTTCCAGTCCAGCCAAGCGCGCCAAGTCTACCGCTGCTTCGGTGTGGCCTGTGCGGCGAAGTACCCCGCCTTCCTTGGCCTTGAGAGGAAATATATGTCCTGGACGACCAAAGTCCTCTGGCTTGGTCTGAGGCTTTACGAGTGCCTTAATTGTTTTGGCACGGTCAAATACAGAAATTCCTGTAGTACAGCCCTCTCCCTTGAGGTCTATAGAAACAGTAAATTGGGTATGGTGCAGTACGGTGTTGTTCTCCACCATCATGTCCAAGCCCAATTCCTTACAACGCTTTTCCAATAAAGGTGCACAAAGCAGACCGCGCCCATACTGGGTCATAAAGTTAATCATTTCAGGGGTTACCTTTTCTGCAGCAGCGATAAAGTCCCCTTCGTTTTCGCGGTCTTCATCATCTACCACGATGATGATTTTCCCTTGTTTGATATCCTCAATAGCCTCTTCTATGGTATTGAGTTTTATTTCTTGGTTCATTAATTAATTTATTATTTATTTGTTATAAAATTCTTGAATTACCACAGTCTCAAATCATCACTGCTTTCTGCATTAGAGAGATTAAGCACAAGTGTAAAAGTAAGTCCCTTAAAGACTGTATCTCGGCGGAAAGGAATCGAATACCCCACATAGGCCTGATGAACATTAAAAAAAGAAAGGCCTACACGAGGCTGGAGAGCATGGGTATTGAGCGAGGCTCCAAAGCCCAAGAGAATGAGGCTAAACTCATATCCTATCTCAGGTATGATTTCCATTTTGGATTGTTTACGTCCGTCATCGGTAAATGTATTTTGTGACCCCAAGTGTACTCCTGCATAGAGCGAACGGCTCACCCAGTTATACTCTGTATTGAGAGATACCCCTGCAAAGCCTAAGTTATGAGAGCGATTGGTATGCGTAAAGGCGGCCCTTATTCCCCAATATTCAAAATCCCCAGAATCCCCAAAATCCTGTGCTCCAACCCATAAGGGAAGAAACAACAAAAAGAAAAATAGACTTCTCATAAAATTTCTATTTAAAAATTCCCATTGCAAAAGTACAACTTTTTTCCTAATCCTCCATATTTCCAAAAGGATTATTTCTCTAAAAGATTAACAATTAACAATTATCCATTAATCATTATTTTTCGTATCTTTGTCCCCGCGAATAAATAATACTAAAAATTATGTATCCACCAGAAATAGTAGCTCCTATGATAGCGGAGCTTGAAAGAGCAGGTTTTGAATCCCTCCATACTGTAGAGGCTGTAGATGAAGCTATTAAGCGTCCTGGCACTACCCTTGTTGTGGTTAATTCCGTATGTGGTTGTGCGGCACGAAATGCCCGCCCTGCGGTACTCTTAAGCCTTGAAAATGCTAAAAAGCCTGACCACTTAGTGACGGTTTTTGCGGGCTTTGATACCGATGCCACTGCTCAAATGCGAGACTATATGCTACCTTTTCCTCCTTCTTCCCCTAGTATTGCCCTCTTCAAGGACGGAGAGCTGGTACATATGTTGGAGAGACACCATATAGAAGGACGTTTTGCGGAAGCAATTGCTGAAAACTTAGAGGCAGCCTATAATGAATTTTGTTAAATAACAGTCCAAATCCAATGAAAAGGTATTTTTCATTGGATTTTCTATTTGTTTGAGATGAAAAAACTCTTAGCATCTAAATACAAGCTCCTAAAAGAAAGGGCTTTTGTCATTATCTACGGAAGAGATACCGTTGCAGGAAAGCTCTTTGACCTGATTCTATTAGGTTTTATCCTCATCAGTACTTTTTTGGCTATTTTTGAGAGTATTCAAACTGTAAATGATAGGATACATACCTTATTAGTAGTCTTGGAATGGGTCATTACTGTCTTTTTTACCATTGAGTATATATTGCGTATTATCTGCATCCCTAACTGGAAACGGTATATCTTTAGTTTCTATGGAGTTATTGACCTTATCTCTATCTTACCTATATATCTTTCGTTCTTTGTAAAACAATCCAAAGTTCTTTCTATTATTCGTATCCTTAGGCTGTTGCGCATTTTTAGGATCTTGGACTTGGTACAATTCACCCAGCAAGCCAATCAGCTGAAGAAAGCTTTAAAGAATAGTCAAACGAAGATATTTGTATTCATCTACTTTGTGCTGGTGCTTTGTGTTATCTTAGGAGCGCTGATGTATATGATAGAGCCACATGACAAGGCTTTTACCAGTATCCCCCGCAGTATCTACTGGTGTATTGTAACCCTCACTACTGTAGGCTATGGCGATGTGGTACCTACTACCACCTTCGGACAGATTATGGCCTCTATAATTATGATCTTAGGTTATGGTATTATAGCCGTACCTACAGGTCTTGTAACGAGCGAGTACTCACGTGCTTATAGGAAAAAAGAACCTCATAAGTCCGATACCTCTCACAAGATGCCACAAGACATAGGTTATCCACACAGCCACACCCATGGCCATTGCAAGTATTGTAATACCTATCCCCTACCTGATGGAGCACTGTATTGTCCCCAGTGCGGAGCAAAACAGTAGTCAGTGGTCAGTGGTTAGTTGTCAGTGGTTAGTGGTTAGTTATCAGAGACTGACCTCTGTATACTGACCTCTGTATACTGTCTACTGACCTCTGTCTACTGAAAGGACTGCATTTCCACTAACTTGCGGTAAGTGCCGTTTTGTGCCATAAGGGTGGCATGGTTTCCTTGTTCTATGATTTTTCCTTTTTCCATTACCACAATAATATCTGCTTTTTGAATGGTAGAAAGGCGGTGGGCAATGACCAGTGAAGTACGGTTCATCATCATCTTTTCCAAGGCATTCTGTACCAGTTTTTCACTTTCGGTATCTAAGGCCGAGGTGGCCTCGTCCAAGATCATAATAGGTGGATTTTTCAGTACAGCACGAGCGATGCTTAGGCGCTGCTTTTGTCCGCCTGAGAGCTTTCCACCCATATCTCCTATATTGGTTTGGAATTTTTCGGGTAAGGCCTCTATGAAATCATAAGCATTAGCTACTTTGGCGGCTTCC
>CAJZFM010000193.1 GCA_915070235.1 uncultured Capnocytophaga sp.
TCCCTCATATCCTTTTGGTCTGCTATCCCAATGTAGGTCATCAGGCAGGATTTGTCTTAGGAAAAGGTGATCAGTTTGGGGTGTTCTACTCCGAGGCCCCTCCCGAAGAATGGGAAGAGGATACAGATCTTATGCCTTTCTCTCAGTGGCTTGAAGAAGAAATGGAAATTTGTAAAGGGTAAATATTATGAACAAAGTAAAAGCATTTATTGAAAAAACAGCAGATGGCACCTATAGTGTATATATAGATTTGGAAGATGATACACTTAACTATGGAATTATAGGAGAGGGAGATACGGTAGAGGAGGCTATAGAGGATTTTAAACTTTCCTATACAGATATGAAAACCTTGTATGAAGAAGAAGGAAGAGAGTTTCAGGAGGCTACTTTTGAGTTTCTATATGACTTACCATCGTTCTTACAGCATTATTCTCATATACTTAGTTTTGCAGGTCTTGAACGACTTACGGGGATTAATCAGGCACAATTGAGCCAATATGTACAAGGATATCGCAAACCAAGTACTAAAACTGTAGAAAAAATACAAAATCATCTACAAGCATTTGGTAAAGAATTACAACAATTACAATTCGCTTGATGAAAATATTTCTCAAAACTTTAAAATACCTCGGTTATAGCATAGCAGGTTTTATTGCTTTTCTGTTGCTTTATCTGCTTTCGGCAGCGGTACTCTCTCGTATTGCCGTCAATACGGAAGAAGTCTCGCAGGGGGAAGAGACCATTTGGCTGCTGTCCAATGGAGCACATACCGATATTGTGATGCCTGTAAAGAATGCTTTCTTTGATTGGCAAACAATTGTCAGTGAGCAAGATACACGAGGCAAAGGCCAAAGTCGCTATATCGCTTTAGGCTGGGGTTGTAGGAAATTCTACTTGGAAACACCCACTTGGGCAGACCTAAAATTCACTACTGCTTTTCAGGCGGTTACAGGGCAGGGAGGTACCCTGATGCATGCTACTTTTTATAATGAGATTCCTACCGATGAGCAATCGGTATCGCTCTCGCTTAGTGCCGCCCAGTATAAGCTGTTGGTAGCCCATATTGCGCAAACCTTTGTATTACAAGAAGGTAGGGGCGTGCTGGTGCCCACCGATGCTGTCTATGGCGCCACCGATGCCTTTTATGAGGCCAAGGGGCACTATCAGCTGTTTTTCACCTGCAATACTTGGACGAATAAGATGCTCAAAAACAGCGGTATACGCGCTTGTGTATGGACACCTTTTGCCTCTGGGGTGATGCGAAATTATCAAGGAAAAAATTAACACATTAATCATTAATCATTAATCATTAATTTCGTATTTTTGCTCCTTGGTTTTTTTATAGTCTTTATTCCCTGTGAATTCGTCTTATTTCAAGCAATCTTTTTATATTTTAGCCTCGGCGACCCTTGTTTTTGTAGGGTTAAAGCCGTATTTGCCTACACGTATTTTTCCAGAAGGGATTTCCTCCACTCATATAGTGGTGGATAGCCTGATGCTGGAGGCACTCGCGGGTAAGGATATAGACGAGGTTTTGGACAATAAGCCTCATGATAGCCTTGTTACCAAGAAGGTAGATACGCTTTCTCCACAGATAGCGGATCACCTCACCCCTTTCTTTGAGAAGTTACAGCACTTGGAGCGTACAGGGAAAGGGCATATACGTATTGGCTATTTTGGAGACTCCATGACCGATGGAGACTTTATCGTACAGGACTTACGAGCTCTTTTCCAAATGAATTTCGGAGGAAATGGTATCGGCTTCTTGCCTATTACTTCAGAGTCGGCTGCCTCCAGAGGGAGTGTGCGACATACCTATTCAGGTAACTGGAGACGTGAGTCTTATGTAAATGTAAAGCGTCCCACCCGTCCTTTCGGAGTAGCAGGGCAAGTCTTTTTTGTGAGGGGTAATCCCGCTTGGGTAGAGTACTATGCTTCCCAACAAGCACATATCTCTCAACTATATACCCCTACCTTATTTTACGGAAAGTCGGGCAATCATGATGCTTATGTGGAAATACGTTATCCAGGGGACACAACACGTGTGGTAAAGCCTTTGACAACGGATAAATTGCTCAATACTATTACTTTAGCTGAGGGCAATGTAAAAGGGGTACGTATCAATTTCTTTAAGGCGGATTCTATTCCCATCTATGGGGTCAACTCTGCGGATTTCAGTGGGGTACATGTGGATAATTTCTCCAGCAGGGGAAATTCGGGTTTGCCACTTTCGTTGTTTAATACGGCGCTGATGCGAGATTTTGACACAGCCTTAGGCACTTATGACCTTATTGTGCTACACTTTGGGGCTAATGTGCTCAACTATGGTTCTTTAGATTACAGTTGGTATCAGAAGGGAATGGCCAAGGTGGTGGAACAGTTGCGAACCTGCTTTCCTAAGGCCTCTTTCCTGATTATCTCCACAGCTGATAAGTCCTCTAAGTATGGTACCGAGATGAAAACAGATACAGCGGTGGTGCCACTTTCCTTAGCACAACAGGCCTATGCAGCAGATACCCAAGCTGGCTTTATCAATCTCTATGAGCTGATGGGAGGGGAAGGCTCCATGCTCAAATGGGTAAAGGCTAACCCTCCTTTGGCAGGAAAAGACTATACTCACTTTAATGCACGAGGAACCAAAAAGGTTGCCCAACTCCTCTACCGAGAGCTGATGAAGCGTTACTTAGGGTACAAGAATCCTAAAGCCACCCCAGAGGAGTTAGAACAACAAATAGAAAGTTCCAAAGATAGCCTCTTACATAGAAATACCATTATGAACTTTTACAATAATGATTAACCATTAATCATTAACTATTAATCATTAACTATTAATCATTAACCATTAACCATTATTAATGACTTCATCAGGAAAGATAGAACTGATGGCTCCTGCAGGGAGCTTTGAATCCTTACAAGCAGCCTTGGACAATGGGGCTGATTCTGTATATTTTGGAGTAGAACAGCTCAATATGAGAGCACGCTCTAGTATCAACTTTACTTTGGACGACTTACAGGAAATCTCCCATCGTTGTAAGCAAAAGAATGTACGTACTTATCTGACGCTCAATACGATCATCTATGATCATGACCTTTCTATTATCAAAACCTTGTTAGATAAGGCAAAGCAGGCCGACATTACTGCGGTGATTGCTATGGATCAGGCTGTGATCGCCTATGCCCGACAAATAGGGATGGAGGTGCATATCTCTACCCAGATTAATATAACGAATATAGAAACAGTCAAGTTCTATGCGCTTTTTGCCGATACTATGGTCATGAGCCGAGAACTCTCCCTCCGTCAGATTAAGAAAATCTGCGAACAGGTGGAGCGTGACCAAGTCAAAGGCCCATCGGGCAACCTGGTGGAGATTGAGATTTTCGGACATGGGGCACTCTGTATGGCGGTCTCAGGTAAGTGCTACCTAAGTCTGCACTCGCATAACTCCTCGGCTAATAGGGGGGCTTGCAAGCAGAACTGTCGTAAGAAATATACAGTGATAGACCAAGAGAGTGGCTTTGAGATAGAGTTGGACAACGAATATATGATGTCCCCCAAAGACCTCTGCACCTTGGATTTCCTTGACCAAGTGATAGATACAGGGGCTAAGGTACTCAAGATAGAAGGCCGCGGACGTGCCCCTGAATATGTAGCTACAGTGATTCGTACCTATCGTGAGGCGATAGATGCTTATTATGAAGGAACTTATACCAAGGAAAAGGTTGAGAAATGGATGGAGGCACTTGCCACTGTATATAATCGCGGTTTCTGGGGAGGTTATTATCTTGGTCAGAAATTAGGTGAGTGGAGTGGAGTACCAGGTTCACAGGCAACCCAAAAGAAAGTATATATAGGTAAGGCAATGCACTTTTTCCCAAAGACAAGTATCTCCGAGTTCAAGATTGAGGCCTTTGATATCAAGCGAGGGGACAAACTCCTTATCACAGGCCCTACCACGGGGGTACAAGAGCTGGTCTTGGAGGATATGTATGTGAATGATGTACTATCTGATAATGCTAAAAAGGGTGATTCCTGCACTTTCTTTACCGATTTCCGCACCCGTCCTTCGGATAAGTTGTATAAGATTGTAAAGGCGTAGTAGGAGCGAAAGGCAATTCGTCTTACGGAGGGGCTATGCGCCCACATATAACATTAATCATTTTTATATGAAGAGATTTTTAAAAATAGCCCTGTTTTTCAGTGTAATAGTGCTCCATGCACAACAGGGAGGTATGTGGATTCCTTCGCTCTTGGAAGGAATGAACGCCAAGGAAATGAAGACCTTGGGCATGAAGATGTCGGTTACAGACATCTATAGTGTGAATAAGTCAAGTCTTAAGGATGCGGCGCCTCACTTCAATGGAGGATGCTCTTCCGAGATTATTTCCGATAAGGGACTACTGCTGACCAATCACCACTGCGGCTATGGGCAGATTCAGGCGCATTCTACTCTCCAAAATGATTATTTGGAACATGGCTTTTGGGCAAAGAACCTCTCTGAAGAGCTGCCTAACAAGGATCTTAAAGTAACCTTTATCGTTCGTATAGAAGATGTTA
>CAJZFM010000194.1 GCA_915070235.1 uncultured Capnocytophaga sp.
AATATTTAATTGGGAATTTAAAGAATTAACTCAACTCAGCTATTAGAGCTTCTAATGTATCTTGTAAGGCTTTTTTAGCATCAGGATCTTCCAAGGCTGCTTTAAGGAGTTTGTTTGTTTTGAGCTGTTTGATTATTTTCTGATATTGGTCTTTTTCAGTAGCCAATCCCGTGAGGAAAGCGCTTTGGGCTGTAATTCCTTTGGTGCCAAAATCTCCCAAGTTTTTAAAAGTCAATTCTTCTACTTTGGTAGCTCCTTCGCTATCTTCAAAATCTACTTTTACAGTAGGCTTGAAGTGCTCGAATACCTTGTCTAAGGTATTGAGACCTTCCACTAATTCGGGTTTTACGGGGTTTTCTGCACTGAGCTTTTGAGCTATCAATGTGCGATTAGGAGCTATCTCTAAAATAGCTTCACTTGCGTCTATAGGCACTTCGTTGCCTCCTATTCCTTTGTTTGTTAGCATTGAATGATGTTTTTAAATTTTTATCAAACTTGATTACGCGACAAATGTAGTTAAAATTAAAATACAAAGCAAATTTTCATTCAAATATTTTTCAAATTATTTTTCATTGTTGATTGATATTTTTTACAACAAATTGATTATTAATTATTTGTATTGTAATAAAAGAAAAACGCCAATAATGATACATCATTACTGGCGTTTGTTATTAGTCATTCGTCACTAGTCGTTAGTCACTAGTCATTGGTCATTCGTCACTAGTCGTTAGTCACTAGTCATTGGTCATTCGTCACTAGTCACTAGTCATTATCTATATGAGTTTGCGTCCGTCGTATTTGCTAGCTTTGATATTGGAGAGGTCAAAGTGCTGGAAGCTCTTCATATAATTGATGATACTTGTACCATTGGCATCGGCAAGGGAGGCTTTCCCTTCGGACTTGAAGAAGGTCTTTACACTGCTAGCGCCCAGCAGGTGAGCAGCAGCCAAGATGCCTGATTCGGTAATAGGTACTCCCGCAAAGTTCTTGCCTGCAAAAGTGGTAATCTCATGCTGGAGCTTCCACTTATTATGTGCTAAGCTGGCGTAAAACACGCTTTCTTGCAGGGCGGGGCTACTAAGAAATTCTGATTGAGAGACACCATAGAACTTCAAGGCGGACTTACCAAACTGGTATTTGCCTACATGCCCGTATGGATTGGTAATAAAGTAGTTGTTGCGGGACTCACGGTAGCCCATTTTTTCTTTGAATCCTATAAAATCATTTTGGTGATTCATAGGAGAGAGGCGTGGAGCGTTCTCGGCCACTTGGCTTACGCTCACCTCTCGCGGTTTTTGAACCCTTAGACTGGCATGAAGGTCTTTCTGGGTGCCTAAAGAGGGGGTTAGAAGAGTAGCTACAACGGCAGAAATTCCCATAGGAAAGAGAAAATCCTTGGTCATAGAAAGGTACTTTTTCTTGTTCTTAAGCATTTTCTGTTATTTCTTTAAGACTGACCCCTTTGCTAAAAACTGTTAGGAAAGGGTGCTTAAAATTTCACAGGGCAAAAATACGTTTTTTCAGTAACAAAGCAATATATCCGATTAAAGTTTAGTTAATTCCTTAATTTTGTTTGGAAAAAGGAATTTATTAATAAAAACAAGAATTTCCAAAAAGGAAAACCTTTTGTTTTATTAAGAATTAAGATTGATTTTTAACTCTCTCACAATAGTTTTTAACACTCCGTCATGGTCGTTATCTTCCTCCGTTTGGTAGGTGGCTACCTGCTTTACTTCTTCTTGGGCATTCTTCATGGCATAGCTATAGGTAGCTCTTGCAAGCAGCTCTAAATCATTGAGATAGTCTCCGAAAGCCATAGTCTCATCGGGGGTGATGCCTAAGGATTCCTGTAGGGCTGCCACAGCTACCCCCTTATTCACCCCTGCATTGGTGATATCTATCCAATAGGCGCCAGAGATGGTTACCTTAAGCCCCTCTTGTGAGAAAGAGGCAAAGGCAGGAAAGGAATGTGCTCGTGCTCCCATAGGGTCAAGCAGGGTGATTTGGAAGATATCGTCCTCAATTTCAGACAGGTCTGTTATCTTCACCACTGTATGGTGGTATATACGTACTTGCTGCTCGGCATAGGGAGTGGTAGGAAATAGGTAGGTAGCCTTCTTACCACAGAGTCCTATGGCCATACCTGTAAATTGCCTATAGCGCTCCAGTACCTGCTGGATATGATAGAGAGCAATGGCATTCTGATAGACTTCTTTGCCATTTACATTGACAAAGGCGCCGTTTTCAGAGATAAAAGCCATACGATCTTTGATAGAAGCAAAGAACTGCAATAGGCTGAGATACTGCCGTCCGCTGGCGGCACAGAAATAGATGCCGCGCTGCTGGAGCTGCTCGAATACGGACATAAAGCCCTCGGGCAACTCATGATGGCTGTTCAGGAGTGTCCCATCCATATCGGAAATAATGAGTTTGATCATTCTTGGCCGAGGTTAAGTTCTTTGAGTACTTCAGTGGCTTTTTCCCATTGGTCTTGGAATACATAGACTTGCTGGTTGCCCCCTAAGGCACCATAGCCTGCAATAGTTGCTGAGGCCATAGGGTCTTTGATAATAGGGGTAATATCCACTTCCTGTAGCGCAGCCTTGAGAAGGGTTACGGTAGGTATATCCCCCTCAAAGAGTTTTTTGAGTTCTGTTTTCATGTTCTAATGCTTGATAGGTTGGTTTTATTTTTTCCTGAAATAGGTCATGTATCTTATTGATTTTTGGTGCAATGGTGAAGATACAATAACCCCTATCGGTATTGTTCTCGTAATAGTTCAGCAGGTATTCCTCTTGGGCGGGATAGAAGATGCCCGCGGGGACGATTTCGGTTACTATAGGGGTATCAAAGGCCTGTGCTATCAGCTCTCGGCTAAGCAAGGCCGCTTGGTGTTGGCTTTCGTTGAGATAAAAGATTGCCGAACGATACTGCTCCCCCTCATCGTCCCCTTGCCTATTTAGAGAGGTAGGGTCGTGTGCTTGCCAAAAGACTTCCAATATATCCATATAAGAAAGCTGCTTGGGATCATAGGTGATACGTATAGCCTCGGCATGGCCTGTGGTGCCCTTGCACACTTCTCGGTAAGAGGGATTAGGCAGATGACCTCCCGCAAAACCTACCTCCACCTGTTCTACGCCAATGAGTCGTTTAAAAATAGCTTCTGTGCACCAAAAGCACCCTGCTGCTATAATAGCTACTTCCATAAAATCTTTTCTTGATGGCAAAAGTACAAAATAAATGAATAGTGAACAATTAAAAGTGAATAATTTTTGCAAGACCTCTAAAGACAACACAAAAAAAAGAGGCTGCCTTGCGGCAGCCCCATCATCTTCTTGGGTTATCTAATATTAGGATTGTTATTAACTTCGTCTTCGGGGATCAGTAGGGTGATCTTAGGATCATTGTACTGGAAGGTCTCTCCATTGTATTGTATATGGTTGTTACCACGGGTTACACTCCTTTTGTTACGCTTGAGTGCAAGATAGGTTTTCCCCTCGCCCCATAGCTCTATACGGGTATTGAGGTAGATATCATCTAATAGTGCGGTACCTGTAAGAGCATCTACATAAGCCACATCGGCAGCAGCGGTAGCCTCTGGATAGCGCAAGGTAAGGAGCTCCTTATAGAGTTCCTTCGCTCTGTCTTCATTGCCTTGCTTGGCCAAGCCTTCGGCAGCCAAGAGGTAGAACTCATCTACACGCATATAGAGGTAGTCGGTGGTAACGACCATCTGCCCTTTGCGGGTACGGCCAGGGGCAAAGAACTTATTGACAGGGCGATGGCGATTGTTGAGCGACGGATCGGGATCCACATCATTGTCATCAAACTGCTTTTTGCGTAGGTCATTTGCTCTTATCTGTCCATAAAGTCGGTCATCTATGGCCTTGATCTCATCGGCATCGGCATAGCCATAGGTGAAGATATCCACTTGTGACCACCAAGATACCTCGGTGATGTTGTTCTCAGCCAATATGTCAAGTCCCCACATCCAGCTGGGTGTATTCAGATCATTGAAGCCGCCCCCTTGCTTGGTAGCTGCATCATAGTAGGTCTCCTTGCGAGTGGTAAGGGGGTAACCGCTATGCTCTACTATATCCAATGCCAAGCGGGTCATCTCGTCATTATTGCCCATAGCTCCATATACATAAGCTAAGAGTCCCTCGGCTACATACTTGTCTATCATACCCTTATTGCTGCGGGTAAAGCCGTTGAGGTCAGCTACTGCCTTGGTAAGGTCACTCACGATTAGGGCATACACCTCAGATTGGCGTGCCTTGCCTTTTCCTACCTTGTTGGCCTCGGTATAGAGCGGGATAGAAAGCGCATTGGGGTCATATTCGGTGGTAAAGAGCTGTAACAGATAGAAATAAGCGTATCCCCTGAGGGCATGTGCTTGGGCTACGATATATTTCTCATCATCATTCTTAGGGGTACCTACCTGTGCCAAAAGGTCATTGACGGTATATACTACCTTATAGTAATAGCGCCAAGGGGTATAGTTCTCTGCGGCACTAAAGTCCTGAGTGGCTTGCAGGTTGG
>CAJZFM010000195.1 GCA_915070235.1 uncultured Capnocytophaga sp.
CAGGGGTAGAGGCTACCATGCTCATGCTCTCCACCGATAAGAAAGACTATAAGGTAGGAGAGAAAGTGGTGATCTCCTTCCCTTCCGATACCGATGGGCGTGCACTCATCTCGGTAGAGAATGGCAGCAAGGTACTCAACACCTATTGGGTCAATACCCAAAAGGGTAAAACTACCTATCAAGTACCTGTGACTGAAGAGATGGCACCTAATGCTTATCTGTATGTAACACTCTTGCAACCGCATGCACAGACCCAAAACGATGCACCAATTCGCCTCTATGGTATCGCTCCCATCTCGGTATATAATCCTAAAACCAAGCTGGAACCTGTTATAGAGATGCCTGAGGTATTACGCCCTGAAAAACAAGTAACTATCAAGGTCAGAGAAAAATCAGGCAAACCTATGACCTACTCCTTGGCGATCGTGGAGGACGGACTACTTGACCTTACCCGATTCAAAACACCTAACCCTTGGAATACCTTCTTTGCCAAAACAGCCTTAGGAGTGAAAACATGGGATATCTATAACGATGTCATCGGTGCCTTTGGAGGTACTATTAACCAGATATTCAGTATAGGAGGTGACGAAGACTTAGGGGTAGGCAAGGCTAAAAAGGCCAACCGATTCAAGCCTCTCACCATTGTACAAGGGCCTTTCACCCTGAAGGGCGGAAGTCAAACTCATCAAATAGATATTCCTAACTACATAGGTTCGGCTCGTGTGATGGTAGTGGCCTCCGATGTTAAGGCTAATGCCTTTGGTTGTGCAGAAAAGACCGCCACGATTAAGAGTCCTGTGATGGTATTGGCCTCCTTGCCAAGAAAAGCCGTACCAGGGGAAACCATTACCCTACCTGTCACTGTTTTTGCCAATGAAAAACAGGTGAAAAACGTGACTGTTCGTGTAAAGACCAATGAGAAATTCTCTCTTAGCAGTCAAGGGCAACAACAATTATCCTTCACAGAACCCGCTGAGAAAATGGCTTATTTCTCCCTCAAGGTCAATGAAACGGGTATCGGTAAGGTAACAGTAGAGGCCACCGCAGGAGGTGAAAAATCTACCTATGAGGTAGAAATGGATGTGTATAACCCTAATCCTAAAGTATATCAGGTAAAGAGTGCAGTACTACAACCCAACGCTTCTCAAAACATTGGTTTTGAAGTATTTGGAGAAAAAGGCACCTATACTAGTGTCTTGGAAGTATCCTCTTTCCCTGGGGTGAACCTCTCCCAACGCCTGAAATACCTAATAGACTACCCTCATGGTTGTGCTGAACAGCTGACCTCAAAGGGCTTCCCTCAGTTGTACTTAGCTGATTTTGAGACACTCACCACTAAGCAACAACAGGAAGTACAACAGAATGTAAGCGCCACCATACGCAAGCTCTCTGAAAATCAGCTGCCTAACGGAGGTTTCTCCTACTGGCAAGGCTCTGACTATCCCGACGATTGGGCAACTTCCTACATTGGTCAATTCTATATAGAAGCCGAGAAGCGAGGTTTCTCCTTACCTGCTGGTAGCAAAGCCAAATGGCTGAGCTATCAGAAGATGATGGCTCGCAATTGGGTATACAAAGGAGAATCCTCTACCTTTGAGCAGGCCTATCGCCTCTATACTTTGGCCTTGGCCAATAATGCCGATATAGCCTCCATGAATAGGCTCAGGGAGATGTCCACCTCTATGGTAAGCAATGCGGCTCGTGCTCGCTTAGCGGCTGCCTATGCCTTAGCTGGTCAGAAGAAAGTAGCTGAAACCTTATTCAGTAAGGTGAAGTTTGATAACCAAGATGATGACGACTATTCCAGCTATGGCTCCGCCCTACGCAATAAGGCCATGGGTCTGGAAACAGCCCTACTATTGGGCAAAGCGGAATTGGCTGCTGACCTTGCCTTGGAGATCTCCGATAAGCTCTCCTCTAACGAATGGCTCAGTACCCAGACAACCGCCTACAGCCTCTATGCTATGGCGCGTTATGTAGCTAAGAACAAGACAGGTAAGAACTGGACGCTCAACTATCAACTCGGTAAGGAAAGCGCTACGCTCTCCAATAGTCCCAGTGGTTATGCTTCCAAAGTGCTCTCAGCCTCTGTTGGTAATCACAAAATTGCCTTACAGAACAAATCAGGAGTAACCCTCTATGCACGTGTGGTTAGCAGTGGTATTCCACCTGTAGGTAAGGAATTGGTACAGGAGAACGGGCTTAAGATCTCCACCTCCTATACCTCCAAGAATGGAACACCTTCGGTAGCTTTACTGCCACAAGGAACCAACTTTACCTGCACCATCTCGGTGACCAACACCACTCAAAGCAGGGTTACCAATGTAGCTCTTACCCAGTTTGTTCCCTCAGGTTGGGAGATTATCAATACCCGATACACCGACTATAACACCGATAGCAGCCGATGGGATTATGCTGATATCCGAGATGATAGAGCCTACATCTATTTTGACCTCTCCGCAGGAGAAACCAAGACATTTACGCTCAAGCTCAACGCTTCGTACAAGGGACAATATTACCTCCCAGGCACCCATGCTGAAGCTATGTACAATATCAAGTACAATACCCACAATGCTGGAGAATGGATTAAGGTAGAATAAATAATTATAAAATTGCATCTTTCAAGAATATGATAACATTTGACCAAATTGATTTGATTCTATTAGACGAATTACAAAGAGATAGCAAGCAATCTGTAAAGGAACTGGCCAAGAAAGTAAATCTTTCTATCACTCCTGTACATGAGCGTATCAAGAAGCTCGAAGCCCTCAATGTAATTCAGAACTATGTAGCCGTAGTCAATCCCGATGCCTTAGGCAAGACCCTTGTGGCTTATTGCCAAGTGAAGCTCATCCGCCACCAAGAGACACTCTTTGAGGAGTTCGAACAATATGTCCGCAGCCTTGATGAAGTACAAGAGGCCTATTACATGGCTGGCCCTTATGACTTCTTACTCAAGCTCATCCTCAGAGACATGAAGGATTACCAAAACTTTGTGGTGCATAAAATTTCCAAATTGGACATCATATCCAATATACAGAGTGCTTTCACCATTCAAAGTATCAAGAATACGTCTATGATTAAGTGTATGTTGGACGAAAATAAGAAGTAACATGCACTTTGCTATTGCAGGAAATATAGGGGCGGGCAAGACTACCTTGACTGCCCTCCTTGCCAAGCATTACAAGTGGGAGGCACATTACGAAGATGTATCGGACAATCCTTACTTGGACGATTTCTATGCCAATATGGAGCGATGGAGCTTTAACCTACAAGTGTTTTTCCTCAATAGTCGCTTCCGCCAAATCATTGATATTCGCCAGAGTAAGAAGAATTTTATCCAAGATAGAACCATCTACGAGGACGCTTATATCTTCGCCCCCAACTTGCATGCTATGGGACTGATGGCCGAGCGAGATTTTCGCAATTACCTATCTCTCTTTGAGCTAATGGAAAGTTTTATCCAACCTCCTGACCTACTTATTTACCTAAGGAGTTCTATTGCCAATTTGGTCAATCAGATCCAAAAGAGAGGTCGCGAATACGAAAGTAGTATCTCCATAGACTACCTCAGCAAACTCAATGAGCGTTATGAAGACTGGATTCGTAGCTATGACAGAGGAAAACTCCTCATTGTAGATGTAGATAGGGTAGATTTTGTACAAAACCAAGAGGACTTAGGAGAAGTTATCCAGCGTATAGATACCTCTATACACGGACTTTTCTAAAGTCCTCTCTCACTTATCTATATGGGTAAGGTAGTAGATAAGCATACCTGTTACATAATCGTAATTCTGTATGCCTCCTTCTTGAGCATTGACCTTAAGGAAAGTATCATAACTTTGTTTGAAAACCTCTTCCATGGGGTTCTCATACTGTGTCCAAAAGCGATAAGCCTCGGTATAGTTTTCTAGAATCCCTACTCGTAGTTGTGCTTTATAGGCATCATGCTGCTCTGTAGATAGTGCTCTTAACTCTTTCATACAATAGCGCAAAGCAAAAAGAGTAGCACTATACCTAAAATACGGCTCCTTATGGTGATAAGTAGCCAAAAAACCAATAAAATTGGCTTCCTTTTCCGAGGCATAACCCAACTGATGTGCCACCTCATGGGCAGCTGTTACTGGAAAACTATAATGAGTAGCCAAGGCATTGACCTGCGCCTCTCCTGTAAAAGGGTTTAGATAGCCACTATAGCCCATATAGGTAAGCACTTTGCTATATAAGGACGATTTAAGACTGGACGTATAGAGCGTAAATCTGGGAAACTTATACGAAAGCTCCCCATATCCCTGAGGTATTCTCTCATACACCTCTGCTGGGGTAAAAGGCATCTTTGCTGCTTGTGATGCTAAGGGTTCTAATTGTTCGTGTAAGGTGTTCGCCTCTTTGATAAGTCTTTGGGTTGCCTGCTCTAGTTCTGCCTCAGTATAAGAAAAGTCCCAACCCAATTGTACTGATAAGGGTTGTCTATAATAGTTGAACCCCCAAAGGAAATAAAACAA
>CAJZFM010000196.1 GCA_915070235.1 uncultured Capnocytophaga sp.
CAGATACCTTCTATATTTACTTCTATTTTAGATAATGACTTCTACAAGTTCACTATGCAGTGTGCCGTAGTAAAGCTCTTCCCCGCTATCAAAGGGCGTTATGAGTTCATTAATCGTGGAAAGCATGAGTTTCCTGTAGGATTTGCTCAAGTTATGCAAGAAGCGGTGAATCAAATGGGGCAACTCAAGTTATCTAAAGAAGAAAAGAATTTTCTGAAGACTTCATGTCCTTATCTGAATCCTGCATATATTGATTTTTTAGAAGGTTATCGTTATGATCCTTCGGAGGTACATATCTCTCAAGAAGGGACGGATCTTAAAGTAAGTGTAGAGGGCTATTGGTACAGAACAATTCTATGGGAAGTTCCTTTGCTTGCCACCATTAGCGAATTGTATTACAAGCTCACAGGAGCGGTTGCTTGGGATGACGAACGAATTGTGAGCAACACCTCCCACAAGATACATGATTACGAAGCCCTTGATGTCATCTTTGCCGAGTTCGGTACTCGCAGACGACACTCCTATCGCACACACGACCTTGTGATGCAGACTCTTACCAAGTCCCACCGCTATAACTTCTCAGGGACAAGCAATGTACACTTCGCCATGAAGTATCAGGTGAAACCCATAGGAACACATGCACATGAGTGGTTTATGTTCCATGCCGCAGAATACGGCTTTAAGATGTCCAACGCCATGTCTTTAGAACACTGGGTAGATGTCTATAGAGGGGATTTAGGCGTTGCCCTCTCCGACACTTACACAACTGATGTCTTTTTTAAACAATTCGATACTAAGTTTGCCAAACTATTTGACGGGGTACGCCATGATAGCGGAGACCCTATTGAATTTGCCAACAAAACCATAGAACATTATAAGAAATTCGGTATCAATCCTCTTTCCAAATATATCATCTTCTCCGACGGGCTAACTCCTGAAAAGGTGGAAGCCATTACCAAATACTGCCGTGGTAAAATAGGTTTTTCTTTCGGTATAGGTACTAATCTTACCAATGATGTAGGCCTACGCCCTATGAATATCGTGATGAAACTCACTGAAGTACTTACCTCCGACCACGAATGGGTAAAAACTGTCAAGCTCTCCGATGAGCCGCTCAAGCATACAGGAGACCCCAGAATGATAGAATTGGCAAAGGAATTATTACGCATTCACTCTTAAAAGATAACTATGAGTATAGTAAAGAAAACCAATATAGTTGCCTATACCTTTATGATCGTGGGGGTATTGTTGCTCTATCTACAATCCAATAAGGAATATAGGTATTTTCAGGAGCAATATATCCTTATAGCAGGGCTTGCACTAGTAGTAGTGGGTATCTATATGCTTTCTAAGAAATTGTCCTCACGCGAACACAAATAATAGTATTATACAAATAATTTAAAAACAAAATTTTATGTCAGTATTAAAAATTGGAATCAATGGATTCGGACGTATTGGCCGTTTGGCTTTTAGAGCTATTTCAAAACGTGCCAATGTAGAAGTAGTAGGTATCAACGATCTACAAGATGTTGAGTACATTGCCTATTTGCTAAAATATGACTCTGTTCACGGTACTTTCCCTTTGGATGTAAAGACTGAAAACGGACACCTTGTAGTAGATGGAAAAACCATTCGTATTACTGCTGAAAAAGACCCTAATAACCTCAAATGGAACGAAGTAGGTGCTGATGTAGTGCTCGAATGTACAGGTATCTTCACTACTTTGGAAAAAGCACAAGCTCACCTTAATGCCGGTGCAAAGAAAGTAGTTATCTCTGCTCCATCTGCCGATGCCCCTATGTTCGTAATGGGTGTAAATCACAAGAGCGTAAAACCTACCGATACAATCGTATCCAACGCTTCTTGTACTACTAACTGCTTGGCTCCTATTGCTAAGGTTATCAATGACAACTTTGGTATAGATGAAGCCCTTATGACTACCGTACACGCCACTACCGCAACTCAGCTTACTGTAGATGGTCCTTCTAAAAAGGATTGGAGAGGCGGACGTTCTGCGCTTATCAACATCATTCCTTCCTCTACTGGAGCTGCCAAAGCAGTAGGTAAAGTAATCCCTGAACTTAACGGTAAGCTCACTGGTATGGCCTTCCGCGTACCTACAGCCGACGTTTCTGTAGTGGATTTGACTGTGAAGACTAAGAAAGCCACTTCTCTTAAGGAAATCAACGAAGCTATGAAAAAAGCCTCTGAAGGAGAACTTAAGAACATCTTAGCTTACACCGACGAGCTTGTAGTATCTCAAGATTTCGTAGGTTGTACCAATACTTCTATCTATGATGCTAAAGCTGGTATTGAACTTAACGACCACTTCTTCAAGGTAGTTTCTTGGTATGATAATGAAGCTGGCTACTCCAACAAATTGGTAGATTTAGCACAACATGTAGCTTCTCTTTAATCTTTAGAAGATGAAAAAAAGACGTGTGATTTTCCTAAAGCATACGTCTTTTTTTTCAAATATAGTTCACTTAATACCTTAAAGTTATGATTTTTATAGTAGATAGTGGTGCAACCAAAGCCGATTGGACTGCACTGAACGAAAAAGGAATGAAAGAATTCGGCACTCAGACCCTTGGCCTTAATCCTGAGGTACTTACAGAGGAGATTGCCATGGAGCGCCTTACCACCAACGAACAGCTCAACGAGAACCGCAAGCGTGCGCGCCATGTATATTTCTATGGTGCAGGTTGTGGAACAGAACGTCTTCGAGTATTCTTACATGCTATCTTACAACGTTTCTTCTCCAATGCAACTATAGTTGTAAAAGAAGACACGTATGCCGCTGTACATGCCACTACTGCTGATGGAGAAAAAGCCATTGTAGGTATCCTTGGTACTGGGGCTAACTGTTCCTACTGGGACGGGAAAAAACTACATCAGGCAGTGGATTCTTTGGGTTACTCTCTTATGGACGAATGTAGTGGTAACTTCTTTGGGAAAAGGCTTATTGTAGATTACTACTTCAAGATCATGCCTGAACACCTAAGGAACAAGTTTGAACACGAATACGAACTTAATTCCGACGTGATTAAGTCTCACCTATATAAGTTGCCTAACCCTAATAGCTACTTGGCTACTTTTGCTCGCTTTTTAGTGGAGAACAAGAATGATGCTTATTGCCAACGCATTATCCGAGAAGGAGTACAACTATTCATTGATCACTGGGTAGTACAATACGAGGCCCGCAATGAAGTGCCTATCAACTTCGTAGGTAGTATTGCTTTCTATTTGCAAGATGTAGTCAAGGAAGTGTTTGTCAAAAATGGTTTAAAAGTAGGTAAAGTCATCCGCAAACCTATTGATGGCTTAGTGGAATATCACCTATTGCACAAGAACAAGAAATAAACCGATAGCCCAAAATCAATAATGAAAGATTATATTATCGTAGGTTTTGGCTTTGCGGGGTGTAGCTTTGTGCATCTGTTAGAGAAATACCAAAAGTCCTTTGTAGTCTTCAGTGATGATCCTGCTCCTGTTACTACAGTAGCGGGAGCTATGTTCAATCCTATCATTCTCAAGCGCTTTACCCCTGTCTGGCGAGTAGAAGAACAGATGGCTTTACTGCTTCCTTTCTTTGGAGAGATAGAACAAAAGTTAGCCACTTCTTTCATCTATAAGACACGGGTATTTAGGAAATTCACCTCAGTGGAGGAAAAGAATAACTGGTTCGTGGCCTCCGACAAGCCTATCCTATCCCAATACCTCTCCACAGACGTACGCAGTAGTCTCTCTCCTTATGTAGAGACTCCCTTTGGCGTAGGAGAAGTGCTACATACAGGGCTAATTAACACACGAGTGCTTATTCCTGCTTATCAAGAAAAACTACAGAAAGAGGGTGTATATTTCCAAGAGAGATTGGATTACAATGCCTTAGAGATCAAGGAGGATAGCATAAGCTACAAAGGTATTTCTGCTAAGCGGGTTGTCTTCTGTGAGGGCTATGGTATGGTACATAATCCTTTTTTCAATTACCTACCTATGGTAGGAAGCAAGGGCGAACTACTTAACTTTGAGGCAGATGACCTACAGTTGGACGGCGTACTCAAGTCCGATGGTTTTATAGCCCCCTTAGGTGGTAATGCCTTCAAAATAGGTACCACCTATGACAATGACGACAAAGACCCCTCCCCTACTATTCATGGTAAGCAGACACTTATAGAGAAGCTCGAACGGCTGATCAGTTGTCCCTATCGTATCACAGGACAAATGGCAGGCATTCGTCCTACGGTAAAAGACCGTCGCCCTTTGGTAGGGGTACACCCAAAGTATAAAAACTTGTTTATTCTCAACGGATTGGGTACCCATGGCGCACTCTTAGCCCCCTATACAGCCACTTCTCTCTATGATTTTATAGAAAATGGAAAAATGATAGACAAAGAAATGAACATTACACGTCATTCCCGATTTTTCCAATAAAAACGAATAATTATTTACATGATAAGAGGTAAATTTTCTGTGATTTACCTCT
>CAJZFM010000197.1 GCA_915070235.1 uncultured Capnocytophaga sp.
AGGAAATCATCGCCGCTATAGGCCAGTCAAGAGCCCAAAAGGTTTGGGATTATTTCCACCCTTAATTTATTTCTTGTGTAGATCATACAACAAAGCTAATCCTTTGATGGTATGGTACTTATCATCTACTTGGATCTTCTTTGTGAGTTTGCTGAAGACATGTCCTACCCCTCCAGTGGAGATGACCAAGAAGTCGCTCTGGTAGGTCTGCTTGATACGTTCTATAAGTCCCTCTACCATAGCGGTATAGCCATAGATGATTCCACTCTGCATACAGGTCTCAGTATCCATACCTAAGACTGATTTGGGTTCATTAAGCTCTATATAAGGGAGTTGGGCGGTGTTATTGACCAACGATTGTAGGGAGGTTACCACTCCTGGGGCAATGATAACGCCCAGCATCTCACCCGTTTCTGCCACACCTGTAAGGGTTAGGGCGGTACCAAAGTCTATAATGATTTTCTTTTGTCCTGGGTATAGGTAATGTGCCGCTACCGCATTAGCATATAGGTCGGTACCCATTTGATTGGAATGGTGAGTAACCTCACTGGGGGTATCGCGATTGACGATAAAGGGCTTTATAGAGAAAGTCTTTTGGAGCATCTTGGCGATAATTTGTGTCTGTTGCGGTACGACTGAACCTACCACAATCTTACTGATTTTTCCAAAAGCATTTTTATATTGTTCCTTATAGGTCTGGAAACTTATATAGAATTCTCCAGCAGTACGATAAGGCTTGGTGGCAATTGTCCAAGACAGATGTATCTCTTGGCCATCTACCACTGCAAAACGGATATTGGAGTTGCCAATATTAACGGCTAATAGCATAATTAGTTTAGTAAGTTAAAGATTATCAGAAGCATACCACTCGGCATAGGAACTTTCAGTTTCCTGTAAGCGAAGACTATGTAGGGCAATATGTGCGGGTAGGTGTTTCTGTAGGCGCTGCGCAAAATCTACAATAAGCATCTCACTGGTGGGCTGGTAGGGTAGTAGTACTACTCTGTGTCCCTCCGCTTGGAGCTTCTCAGCCAAGGCCTTGTGAGGACTATTTCCATTGAAGAAAATGGTGTGGTCGGCTTCTTTGACTATATATTCATTGACAATTTCTTTGATGTCTCCAAAGTCTATCACCATGCCATTTTTCACATGTGAGGCATCTTCTATAGGATTCCCAATGACGGTAACCCATAGCTTATAGCTATGCCCATGTATATTCTTGCACTTGCCGTCATACCCATAGAGGGCATGGCCAGCTTCAAATTCAAATTTCTTTGTGATACGGATCTTCGTCATACATTATCCTATTTTATGAGTTCTTTTATAGGCATTTAGAGTATTTTTCATCAGCATCGCAATAGTCATAGGACCTACACCTCCTGGTACAGGGGTGATATAGCTGGCTTTGTGCTTTACTTGCTCAAAATCCACATCACCTACGATACGGAATCCTTTCTTAGCCGAAGCATCAGCAACACGGGTAATACCTACATCTATAATTACAGCGCCTTCCTTGACCATTTCTGCCTTTAGGAAGTTGGGAATTCCCAAAGCAGCTATGATAATATCGGCCTCTTGGGTGAGTTTTGAGAGGTTTTGGGTACGGCTATGGGTGAGGGTAACAGTGGCATTCCATGGCTTTTGAGAGAGGAGAATACTAATGGGGCGCCCTACGATATCTGAACGACCAATGACTACCACATGCTTTCCGTCAGTAGGGATTTTGTATTGAGTAAGTAGTTCTAAAATACCATAAGGAGTGGCAGGGATAAAGGCTTCTAAGCCTAAAGCCATACGACCAAAATTGGTAGGGTGGAAGCCATCGGCATCTTTGTCTGGATTTACAGCTAATAGCACTTCCTGCTCATTGATATGCTTAGGCAGAGGCAGTTGTACGATAAAGCCATCTATGGATTTATCATTGTTGAGTTTCTCTATTTCTTTCAGCAGAGACTCTTGCAATATATCTTCAGGCAGATTTACCACTGAAGAAGCAAAACCTACACGCTCACAGGCAGTAACTTTGTTATTGACATAGGTCATACTTGCCCCGTTATTACCCACCAAAATAGCTGCCAAGTGCGGAGGTCTGTGGCCTTGAGCTACGATTTGGCGAACCTCTTCAGCAATAGTTTCTTGCACCAAGGAAGAAGTTTTTTTCCCATCTAATAATTCCATCTCTTTAATTTTAATTGTTAATCACTCTTCACTATAAAAGAGTAGGAGCGAATAGAATAGTGTTCGCTCCTACCATTATCAATAAATTAATTAAACCATAAAAATATTAAATATCAATAGCCTCTCCATAAGCAGCTGCTACGGCTTCTTTTACCCCTTCACTCATAGTAGGGTGTGGGTGTATTGCTTTGAGGATTTCATGAGCTGTAGTTTCCAATTTACGAGCAACTACTGCTTCAGCGATCATATCGGTAACACCAGCACCGATCATGTGGCAACCAAGCCATTCACCGTATTTAGCATCAAAGATGACTTTGATAAATCCATCAGTAGCTCCTGCTGCATTGGCCTTACCAGAGGCAGTGAATGGGAACTTACCTACTTTGATTTCATAACCTTTCTCTTTAGCTTGTTTTTCTGTAAGCCCAACAGAGGCAATCTCTGGAGTACAGTAGGTACATCCTGGGATATTGCCATAATTGATAGGTTCTACATGCAAGCCTTTGATTTTCTCTACACAGAGGATTCCTTCTGCAGAAGCCACGTGTGCCAAAGCTTGTCCAGGTACCACGTCTCCGATCGCATAGTAACCAGGTACGTTGGTTTGGTAGAACTCATTTACTTGGATTTTATCACGTTCGGTCTTGATACCTACCGCTTCCAAGCCTATGTTTTCTATGTTAGTCTTGATACCTACAGCAGAGAGTAAGATATCTGCTTCAAGCACTTCTTCTCCTTTGGCTGTTTTCACATAGGCTTTCACTCCTTTGCCAGAAGTATCTACCTTAGTTACTTCAGAGGAAGTCATTACATTGATACCGAGTTTCTTGAAACTCTTTTCAAGTTGTTTAGAGATTTCCTCATCCTCTACAGGCACTATGTTTGGCATGAACTCAACTACAGTAACTTCAGTACCCATAGAGTGATAGAAGTAAGCAAACTCAATACCTATAGCACCACTACCTACAATAATCATTTTCTTAGGCTGTTCAGCAAGGGTAAGGGCTTGGCGATAGCCAATGATTTTCTTACCATCTTGTGGAAGTGCAGGCAATTCGCGTGAGCGTGCTCCAGTGGCGATAATGATGTGGTCAGCACTGTATTCAGTTACTTTACCATCTTTATCTTTTACTTCTACTTTTTTACCTGGTTTTAGAGTACCATAGCCGTTGATTACATCTATTTTATTCTTTTTCATAAGGAATTGTACCCCTTTGCTCATGGTACCAGCTACATCGCGGCTACGTTTTACTATAGCAGAAAAATCCTTATCAAATTTTTTGTCATTTACTTTTATTCCGTAGCTTTCGGCATGCTTTAGGTATTCGAATACCTGAGCAGACTTCAGCAGGGCTTTGGTAGGGATACAACCCCAGTTAAGGCACACCCCTCCGAGGTTTTCTTTCTCAATAACAGCAGTTTTGAAGCCCAATTGTGAGGCTCTAATAGCGGTTACGTATCCTCCAGGACCGCTACCTAACACTATAACATCGTATTTATTCATTGTAAAATATTTTATGTTCTGAAAAACGGCACGAAATTACGAATTTTATTTTTGATAGAGAAAAATTTTTTGCTAAAAATTTTTCCTATATATTTTAATTGACTGATATTCACTTGCTTATACAAATAAAATATTTTTGTGAAAAAATTTTTAAAATCACAAGTATTTTACTACCTTTGCAGTTGAAAAAACCGAATGGATTATGCAATATTTGTATAGTAGTCTTTCATTGGAGTTATTAGCTATATTTATTGTTTTACAGTCATTCATAGTTTCTTACTTGGTAGTACCGCGAATTATTACTATTGTTAGGATCAAGAACTTAATGGATGACCCTAACCAACGTAGTTCTCATAAGGAGAAAACACCTACTATGGGGGGCGTGGCTTTCTTTGCGAGTCTGCTCAGTAGCTTGTATTTCTTACAGGGACATGACTCTCAGGGATTAAGTCTCTCATTAGTTATTGGTCTACTGATTCTCTTTTATATAGGTATAAAAGATGACTTGGTGGGGGTAACTCCCAAAACTAAGATTATAGGACAGATACTTGCTTTTGTGTTTGTCATGGATAGCAGCGAATTGTCTATTGATACATTCAATGGCTTTTTAGGAATCTATAATTTACCGCTTTGGTTTTCTTTCTCTTTAGGAGTTTTCATCATTATATCTATAGTCAATGCTTATAATCTTATTGATGGGATCAATGGTTCTGCTTCTATGGTGGGAATTATGATTTTTAGTATTTTCGCCTTTATATTCTACCAAACACAGGATTATTACTTTGTATTACTTT
>CAJZFM010000198.1 GCA_915070235.1 uncultured Capnocytophaga sp.
AAAAAAATAGTAACTTGCGCCGAAATTAGACAATTAGAAAATATACTTGAAATGAATATGCGAAGTTTAAAAAAACCAATGTTAGCCTCTCTCTTATTGGCATCCTTTTTAGTAGGGTGTGGTAAGAAAGGTACTGATAAGAATACATCTAGCGCAACAGGTTGGAAGATCAATGCAAAGGAGGGTGGTTTTCAGTATAATACAAACTTTAAGGAACAAGAAACGGGTCCTGGATTGGTGTTTGTAGAAGGAGGTACTTTCACAATGGGGAAAGTACAGGATGACGTGATGCACGACTGGAATAACACCCCAAGCCAACAGCACATACAGTCCTTCTATATGGATGAAACAGAGGTAACCAATAAAATGTATATGGAGTACCTAGACTGGCTTAAGCAAGTATTCCCTCCAGAGGACAAAGAAGGGCACTATAAGAACATCTATCTAGGAGCACTTCCTGATACATTGGTGTGGAGAAGCCCCCTAAGTGCTAATGAGACAATGGTTAATGAATACCTTCGCCATCCAGCTTATGCCAATTATCCTGTAGTAGGGGTGAACTGGGTACAAGCAACCCAATTCAGCTCTTGGCGTACCAACCGTGTAAATGAGTCTATCCTTGAAAAAGATGGCTATATACAACAAGGTTCTCGCTATCAAGTAGATGCTGAAAGTACTTTCAGTACAGATACTTACCTAAACACACCTGAAAATTCTTATGGTAGAAAAGTATCCGAATTTGCAGGTAAGAAAGCTACTAATAAGGATGGTAATGTGACCTATGCTAAGCAGACAGAAGGTATCCTCCTTCCTGAATACCGCCTCCCTACTGAAGTAGAATGGGAATATGCTGCTAAGTCCCTTAATGGTATCCGTGAATACAACAGTATCCGTGGGCGTAAGAAATACCCTTGGGCAGGTCGCTATACTCGTAATGGAAAACGTGCTGAGATGGGTAACCAAATGGCCAATTTCAAACAAGGACAAGGGGACTATGGTGGACTTGCAGGATGGTCTGAAGACAAGGGAGATATCACAACTAAGGTCAAAACATTTGCTCCTAACGACTTTGGTCTCTATGATATGGCTGGTAATGTAGCTGAATGGGTAGCCGATGTATATCGTCCTCGTGTAGATGACGAACTTAGTGACTTCAACTACTATCGTGGTAATGTGTATACTAAAAACAAAATCGGTGAAGATGGTAAGCTTGTAGTAGTAGATGCTCAATCTATCACTTATGATACTCTAAGTAACGGACGTATCATAGCAAGAAACCTTCCTGGTCAGTTGGCTAAGGTAGCTGTGGACGATAACGAAACTTACCTCCGTTATAACTTTACTACTGCAGATAACCGTAACTACCGTGATGGGGATAGAGTATCAAGCAAGGAATATTCGAAACTTACTCGTGAAGGAGCTGAAGTGAGCTATGATTCCCTCACTGCAAGCCAAAGAGCCAATGTATCTCGTACTATGTATAACTCTCCTAACCAAAAGGTTATCCCCGATGGACAGGGAGGTATTGTAAAAGTATATGACCGCTCTAATGATCGTACTACCCTTGTGGATGACGAATCTCGCGTGTACAAAGGTGGTTCTTGGAAAGACCGTGCTTACTATATAGACCCAGCACAACGTCGCTTCCTCCCTCAGTATAGCGCTACTGACTACATCGGATTCCGCTGCGCTATGAGCCGTGTAGGTAGTAAATCTAAGAAAGGTAAAACTTCCAGAGGATAATATAAATAAAATTTTCAATTCCATAGATAAAAAGCTGCCTTTTGGGCAGCTTTTTTAGTGACTAACAACTAATGACTAACGACCAGTGATTAATGACTAACGACTAGTGACTAGTGATTGGTGATTAATGTGAAACTCAAAACTAAAAATTCAAAACTAAAAACTAAAAAAACTTCTTTACTTTTCTTTGAAAAAGTCGTATCTTTGTGGTTTGGAAATTTATTAAAAAAAATACTATAATCATGAGCACATCTGTAAGTTCCGATACTTCTAAGAAGTTTCAAAATTACATGGTAGAAACAGCTAAAAAACTACAAAAACGCATCGTACTTCCCGAAGGCGAAGACAAGCGTATCCTCTCAGCAGCCGCAAAACTCGCCGAAGACGGATTGGCTTACCTTACCATCCTTGGGGAACAAAACCAAGTGCTTGCCCGCGTAGATGAATTAGGCCTTAATTGGACTCCAGAACGTATCCAAATTATCTCTCCTAAGAAAAGCCCTAACTATGAGGCTTATTGGAAGAAACTCTACGAAATTCGCAAGGAAAAAGGCATGACCGAAGCACAAGCCCAAGAGCTGATGCTGGATGTCTCTTACTTCGGTACCATGATGGTATTCATGGGTGATGCCGACGGAATGGTTTCCGGTGCGGTAAACTCCACTGCTCACACTATTCGCCCTTCTTTACAGTTTGTCAAAACTAAGAAAGGAGTAAAGACCGTTTCTTCTGTCTTCTTTATGATCTTGCCTGATCGCGTATTGGTATACGGTGACTGTGCCGTAGTGCCTAAGCCTACCGCAGAGCAATTGGCTGAAATCGCTATCACCTCTGCCGAGTCCGCCAAGGCTTTCGGTATAGAGCCTAAAGTAGCGCTCTTGTCCTACTCTTCAGGTACTTCAGGAAGCGGAGAGGACGTAGATAAAGTACGTGAAGCTACCGAGCTGGTAAAGGCACAACGCCCTGACCTACTCGTAGAAGGCCCTATCCAATACGATGCAGCGGTCGATGCTACCGTTGCCAAACAGAAGATGCCAGATTCTCCTGTTGCTGGCCAAGCTACTGTACTTATCTTCCCTGACCTTAACGCCGGAAACATCACTTATAAGGCCGTACAGAGAGAAACACACTCTATAGCTATAGGCCCTATGCTACAAGGCTTACGCAAGCCAGTGAATGACCTTAGCCGTGGGGCTACCATAGCGGATATTTACAATACAGTACTTATCACCGCTATCCAAGCAGGAATGCAAGAATAATTTGTTTTTTTATCATGTTACAAAAAGAGAGAGGCTGCCTGCGGGCAGCCTCTCTTGAGTTATATAGTTTTGGAAAGATGTACTATTCTATCACTACAGATTTTATAATAGCCTTACGATCAGCTCTATTAGCATCTTTGTATGCTTGTTTTGCTGCATGAGGCACAAAGATAGTAGTAAGTGTAGTTCCTTCAAAGGCATTCGATACCTGATCTATGTTGAACGCATTAGGGTTTTCTAAAACAAGGGTCTTAAGAGCTGTACAATTGGCAAAAGTACGCGCTTCAAAACGTCCCACTCCCTTAGGTATAGTAATTTTTCTGAGCTTATAACAATTAGCAAAGGCCTGAATACCTATAGATTCTACAGTCTCTGGAATATTTATATATTGCAGACTACCACAATTTAAAAAAGTAAAATCAGCTATAGCAGTAAGACCTTCTGGGAGTTCCACTCTTCTTAGAGCTCCGCAACCAGCAAAGGCAGAAGTCTGTATCTCTGTTACATCGTCTCCTATAACAATGGTAGAGAGCCTATCTCGTAGTTCTGGTACAGCAGCAAAAGCCCCTGTTGCTATAGTAGTAACATTCCTAAGATTAGGATCTAAGTTCATATCAATATAAGAAGTCTTAGAATTAAGCCATTTCACTAAAGTCTTCCCATCTTCGCTAAGCTGATAGTCTGTTGTCATCACTTGGTTAGCGACCAAGGAAATACCTGTAGTAGGCCAGCCTGTTTCGGTTTTAGGGCCGTAGAAGATCTTAGCCGCTTTGTCTATAAAATAGTCTCCTTTTACCCCATCTGTGGCTTGAGGCGCACGGTCTTCAGCTAAGATTTTGGAAGCAGCACCGTCTTGACCATTGCGCCCTGGGGCACCATTTTCACCACGTGCAGGCTTACCTGTATCATGGTTATCTACCCACCAGTTACCATTAGGGCCTATATAGGGAGTAAATCCATTTTGTCCATCACGACCATTCGCTCCTGGGATTCCTTTTTCTCCTTGTGCGCCACGAGCAGGCTTACCTGTATCTTGGTCGCCTACCCACCAGTTACCATTGTCTCCTATATGAGGAGCCACTCCATTGGTGCCGTTTTGGCCGTCTCGTCCGTCTTGACCATCTCGGCCATCACGTCCATTCTGTCCTGGGTTACCCTGAGCTTTTACGCCTAAGTCGGTATCACCTACCCACCAGTTACCATTCTCTCCTATACGAGGGGTCACTCCATTTTGACCATCACGACCATTGGCACCATTTTGTCCATCACGACCATTGGCACCATTTTGTCCATCTCGTCCGTTTTGGCCTGGAGTACCTTGTGCTTTTACACCCAAGTCGGTATTACCTACCCACCAGTTGCCATTATCTCCTATACGTGGAGACTCCC
>CAJZFM010000199.1 GCA_915070235.1 uncultured Capnocytophaga sp.
TTGGAACAAACTTATCAGCTTGCCAAGACCTTAGGCAAGGAGAAGGAAGTGGCTCATGTACCTGCCCTTATCAAGCAAATGAAGAAAGGTGCCATGAAGCTCTATGACAAGCAAAAGGGTGTATTTGTCAGTGGCAAGGACAAGCAAGTATCTTATGCTTCCCAAACATGGATGGTTTTGGCCAAGACAGTAGGCAAGGAGCAAGGAAGAGAGATTCTCAGCCGTGTTTTCGCTGATGCTAAAGCTGTAAAACCAGGCAGCCCCTATCTGTACCACTACGTGATACAAGCCATGGTAGATACAGGCATGGGCCAGGAAGCCAAAGAAGCAGTCAAGAATTATTGGGGCGGTATGGTGCAGAAGGGAGCTGATACTTTCTGGGAAGTATATGACCCAGATAATGACTTTATCTCTCCCTACCAGTTTGCCCCTATTAACAGCTATTGCCATGCATGGAGCTGTACCCCTATCTATTTTATACGCAAATATCCAGAAATCTTTCAAAAATAAATTTGACACATGAAAAAGATACTTTTTTTAGGTGCACTCACCTTATTTTCAACCCAAATAATAGCCCAAAATAAGTTCAAAGTAACTTGTGATGAGGCGCGACATGGTTCGTACACTGTTAGTCCTAAACTCCCTAAGGACGGTATGGTCAAGGCAGGGACTGTCCTTACGATCCAAACCACTCCAGAGAATGGCTATAGCTTTGATACTGGCTATTTTTCTACCCCTGGACAGTGGGGTGCCATGTATTACGAATCAGTAACACCTACTTTCACTGTGAAAGTAGATAAGGACTTAAGTGTAGGGGCTTGCTTTGTTCCCAAAGCAGTTGAGGAAAACCTCCATGTAGTGCAGGATGTTGTCTATGCCAAGCCAGGAGTAAAGACTCTCAAGTACGATGTATATTCCCCCAAGGGAAAGAAAAACCTCCCTTGTATTGTGATTATCCATGGAGGCGGCTGGAGTTCCAACACCGAAGAGGTGATGCGTGGCTTTGCCCGTGAGCTAGCCAATAGTGGCCGTTATGTAGTCTTCAATATAGACTACCGCTGGTATGGTACCTTGGATGGTGATAAGACGCCAACTGAATTGCACCAAATCATAGAAGATGCCTACGGAGCAGTGGTACATATTATGGAAAATGCTAGCAAATATGGGGGAGACCCTACCCGTATATGTGTAACAGGCGATAGTGCAGGCGGACATCTTTCTGCCTCAGTAGCCAACTTTGTGGAGCGTATAGGGGACAGAGGTTTTGGAAAAATAGAAGGAGTATATGAGTTTCTCCCTACCTACATGCCCAAAGGAAAGACAGTTGCTCAAGTAAGAGAAGCCCTTGCCAAGGCAATCAAAGCTGCAGCTCCCAGCTATGGGGTATTTGCAGGAGACAAACTTGTATATCGCTTTAAGGATTATCCTTACCGCAATGAAGTAGCTCCTATCGGCTATGTGCCCGATGCCTCCAAGCGTGCTGTTCCTCAATACCTACTGCGTGGTACTACCGACCCACTGATCAAAGATGAAGAAGTGGCTGCCTATGTAGAGGCCTTAGTCAAAGCAGGACAACGTGCAGAATATGTACAAGTAGGGGGTGCTACTCATGCTTTCCTTGACTGGAAACCTGACCAAAAAACCCAAGAGACATTTGACAAATACGGCAAATACTATGCTCATCAGATGCTTGCCTTCTTTGATGATATACTTAAAATAGTGACTAATGACTAATCTATAAGAGTTCATTTTATTAAAAAAATAATTTTTAACAGCAGATATTCTTAATATTTGCTGTTTTTTTCGTACCTTTGTGGGCTGAGTGAAAAATAAAAACTCAAAAGATTTAATACTATAAAAACAAATGAAAAAAATTTTATTATTAGGTGCATTATCCCTCTTTAGTGTGGGATTACAGGCACAGAGGAAATTCAAAATAACCCTTGATGAGGCGCGTAATGGTTCCTATACTGTGAGTCCTAAGCTACCCAAAGATGGCATCGTAAAGCGGGGAACCACCCTGACTATAAAAGCTACTGCTAATGAGGGCTATATACCCGATGGGGGCTATTATGCAACCATACAAGATGGTTATGTGCAATATCATGAGACTATGCACTCGTCCTTTACAGTAAGGGTAGATAAGGAAATGAATATAGGTTACTCTTTTGTTAGCAAAGAAGCGGAAGAGAACCTCAGGGTTATCCAAGATATTGTCTATGCCAAACCAGGGGTCAAGGCACTGAAATACGATATTTATGCACCTAAGGGCAAGGACAGACTTCCTTGTATTATCATCATTCATGGAGGTGGCTGGAGCTCCAACAGCGAGGAGGTCATGCGTGGTTTCGCTCGTGAGTTAGCCAATAGCGGTCGTTATGTAGTCTTCAATATAGACTATCGCTGGATGGACAAGCTCGATGGGGATAAGAAGCCCACCACACTGCACCAAATCATAGAAGACGTGTATGGGGCAGTGGTACATATTACCGAAAATGCCGCTATGTATGGGGGTGATAGCAGTACCATATTCCTTACAGGAGATAGTGCAGGAGGGCATCTTGCTGCCTCTGTGGCTAATTTTGTAGAGCGATTGGGGGATAAGGGCTTCAGTAAGATAGAGAACACTTTCCAATTCACCCCTACCTATATGCCTAAAGGAAAGAGCATAGAGGATATCAAGCAGAAACTTGCCCAAAGCATCAAGGGAGTAGCACCCAGCTATGGGGTATTCAGTATGCAGATGCTCTCTCAGCGCTTTGCTGACTATCCTTTCTTAAAGGAAGTAGCTCCTATTAACTATATTCCAGAGAATAGGGCAGTGCCTTATTTTCTACTTCGTGGTACAGAGGATCAGCTTATCAAAAACGAGGAAGTAGAGAACTATGCCAAAGCCCTTACCAAGGCAGGACAAAGGGTAGAATACCTACAAGTAGGGGGCGCTAACCATGCTTTCCTTGACTGGAAACCCGATGAAGAAACCCAAGAAACCTTTGGCAAATATGGTAAATATTGTACCAAACACATGTTACTTTTCTTTGATAGCATACTCGGAAAGTGAAAAATGAAAAGTGAATAGTAAAGCCAGCGAGTTCTTTCATTTTTCACTATTCACTTAACTGTTCCACGTGGAACAACCAATTCTAAAGATAAAAAATTACAGCAAGTAGGCTATACTTGCTGTTTTTTTTGTACTTTTGCGGGTTGGCGCTAATGAAGAGTGAATAACGTGAGTTTTATATAACGAAAGTTCCCACTGATTTGCACGGATTTCACAGATTTTCTATGTCTGTATAATTGTGTCGCTGCGATTTGCACGGATTGTTATAAGACCTTAGGTCTTATATATACTTGGAAATTAAAGAGTTATACTTAGTTATTTTGTTATTCTCTCTGTGAAAATCCGTGTTTCACATACCCAGCTGTGAGCACTTGCTGGCTTTTTAGGAGAAAAAATATATAATTTTGCTTACGTCAAACTCACGTAGCAACTTAAAATTTAGAACTTAAAACTCAAAACTATAATGCTGTTATGTATAGAAACTTCTGGTAAGAATTGTTCGGTAGCGCTCTTTGAAGGCCTACAATTGGTAAGCATTCGAGAGGTACATACAGAGCAATTTTCCCATTCGGAAAACCTACATGTTTTCATAGAGCAAGTACTCAAGGAAAGCAAGCTCCAGCCTAAGGCTATTAAGGCTATAGCCATCAGTGCAGGGCCTGGTTCCTATACAGGCTTACGTATAGGGATAGCCACTGCCAAGGGCTTATGTTATGGCTGGGACATACCACTGATAGCCTTGCCTACCTTACGTATCTTGGCTGAGCGAGTAGCAGATTCTTTGACGGATATTCAATATATCATTCCTATGATTGACGCCCGCAGAATGGAAGTTTTCACCGCTATCTACCACCAAGATTTTACCACCGAAGTTGCCGCCCATGCCGAAATACTCACTGAGGCGTCCTTTGCAACCTATCTTGATCAAGGGAAAACACTCTTCATAGGAGACGGAGCAGGCAAGTTTGCCCCTATTTGCTCTCACCCCAATGCCGTATTTGTAACTGACCAATATCCTTCTGCCCAGCAGATGGGTCGCTTAGCTTTAGAAAAATGCCAAGCACAAGCCTTTGAAGATATAGCATATTTTGAACCCTTTTATCTCAAAGAAGTTTATTTAGTGAAAAATGAAAAATGAAGCTAATATGTACTTTCATTATTCACTAATCACTATTCGTTCTTTGCTTAACTGTTTCACGTGGAACAATTGAGTAGTCAGCACTTGTGTAGAGATACAATTTATTGCATCTTAAAAGTAAAAAATAATTCTAACAAGGTAAATTTAGACGATTTCATTATCTAATGAATACTTATATCAAAAT
>CAJZFM010000200.1 GCA_915070235.1 uncultured Capnocytophaga sp.
GGGTTATGACCTTATAAAAGGCAAGATTTTAGATTTATCTAAAAAATATTTTTTAGTTCAAAAAAAATATGTAATTTTGCCCCACAATAATGAAAAGTGAAGAGTGAAAAATGAAAAGAGGTTCGGCGCTATCTAAACCTCTAAACAACTTAAAACTAATAACTCAAAACTAAACATGATTTCTTCCATTATTAATTATTTAAGTAGTATTAATCCTGTGTTGGCAGCCCTATATGCAACCCTTTTTACTTGGGGGGTTACTGCCTTGGGTGCTGCCTTGGTCTTCTTTTTCAAGAGCAGCAACAAGCTTGTGATGGACGGTATGCTGGGCTTCACAGGAGGCGTGATGGTGGCTGCCAGTATATGGAGCTTGCTGATTCCCGCCATTGATATGAGTGAGGGCGAACGCTTTGTCAAAGTACTTCCTGCTGTGATAGGCTTCTTAGGCGGTTCCTTCTTTATCTATACCTTGGACAGAATACTACCACACTTCCATCCCAATTTCAAACAAACCGAAGGGGTGAAATCCTCTTGGCAGCGTACCACCCTCTTGGTCTTGGCCATTACCTTGCACAATATCCCTGAAGGCTTGGCTGTAGGGGTGCTCTTCGGTGGGGTAGCCGCAGGCATACCCGAAGCCTCTATTGCAGGGGCGGTAACACTGGCCATAGGGATAGGTTTGCAAAACTTTCCAGAAGGTGTGGCCGTATCCATGCCACTAAGGCGTATGGGACTAAGCCGCTGGAAGAGCTTTTTTTACGGACAGCTCTCGGCCATCGTAGAGCCTATCGCAGGTGTCTTGGGCGCCTTTGCGGTGGTTTTCTTTACCCCTGTACTTCCTTATGCCTTGGCCTTTGCTGCAGGGGCAATGATCTATGTCGTTGTGGAAGAGACGATTCCCGAATCCCAACAAAGTCGTAATACCGATGTCTCCACTATCGGCTTTTTGATCGGCTTTGTGGTAATGATGGTCATGGATGTGGCTTTAGGATAGCAAGAAGAGTCTTGCTTTTTGTGGAAACTTTCTCTTTATATTCCTTGTATATAAGAGAGAAAAACACTATATTTGCGTTTTCTAAAAAATGCACACATGTCTTTGACTGCAATCTCTCCCATTGACGGGCGCTATGCCTCCAAAACCAGTGCCCTACAGGCTTATTTCTCCGAACAAGCCCTGATTCAGTACCGCCTAAGGGTGGAAATAGAATACTTTATTGCACTCTGCAAGTTGCCTCTGCCGCAGCTCAAAGGAGTGGATCACAGCATCTTCCCAGCCCTTAGCGCCATCTATACCGATTTTACCCAGGCCGATGCGCTTGCTATCAAAGAAATAGAACGCACTACCAACCACGATGTCAAGGCGGTGGAGTACTTCCTCAAGCAGCAGTTTGACCGCTTAGGTCTCTCGGCTTATAAGGAGTTTATCCACTTTGGACTGACCTCTCAGGACATCAACAATACGGCTGTTCCCCTCTCTATCAAGGAGGCCGTGGCTCAAGTATATCTGCCTGATTTAGAAACCCTCACACAAAAGATAGAAGCCCTTGCCACTGAGTGGAAAGCCATTGCTATGTTAGCTCGTACCCATGGCCAACCTGCCTCGCCTACGCGCTTGGGTAAGGAACTGAAAGTCTTTGCTGTACGCCTCAGGGAGCAAATGGCTTATTTCTCTTCCATCAAGTATGCGGCTAAGTTTGGCGGGGCTACAGGCAACTACAACGCTCATAAGATAGCCTACCCTGACATCTGTTGGCGAGATTTTGGTAAGTGCTTTGTAGAGGAAGTATTGGGCTTATACCATTCTTTCCCTACCACTCAGATAGAGCACTACGACCATATGGCGGCTCTTTTTGACCTGATGAAGCGTATCAATACCATACTGATAGACTTCAACCGAGATATATGGACATATATCTCCATGGACTACTTCAAACAGCGTATCAAAGCAGGTGAGGTAGGCTCTTCGGCTATGCCTCATAAGGTCAATCCGATTGACTTTGAAAACTCCGAAGGCAACCTCGGAATAGCCAATGCACTCTTGGAACATCTGGCAGCAAAACTACCTATCTCCCGCCTCCAGCGCGACCTTACCGATAGTACCGTATTGCGCAATGTAGGCGTGCCTTTTGCCCATACCCTTATCGCTATCTCCTCTACTCTCAAGGGCTTAGACAAACTCATTCTCAATGAGAATAAACTCCAAGCCGACCTTGACGACAACTGGGCGGTAGTGGCCGAGGCTATACAAACAATCCTCCGCCGTGAGGGTTATCCGAACCCCTATGAAGCACTCAAGGGACTGACACGTACTAATGAGAAAATCAACCAGCAGACCCTACACGCCTTTATAGACACCCTTGCGGTAAGCGATGCGCTCAAGGCAACACTCAAGGGCATAACACCTGCTAACTATACAGGGGAAGAGCAATAGGCTATGAAAGAAGAAGACATCATCGCCCTGCTGGCCTTGCAGCATACACCCAATGTAGGAGACATCACCGCCAAGAAGCTCATTGCCCATTGTGGAAGTCCTGCGGCTATCTATAAGGAAAAGAAGCACAAGATAGCCCATATAGGTCGTATAGGTAGTGTGATTCTCCAGCACCTTTTTGACCCTATCCATCGTGAGGCTGCCGAGAAGGAATGGCGCTATATCCAAGACAACCATATCCGCTACTATACTTTCTTTGATAGTGATTACCCTGCGAACCTCAAGCAAATCATAGATGCTCCTATCCTCTTTTTCTCCCGAGGGAATATAGATTGGGCTAATAAAAAAATCATCAGTGTGGTAGGCACCCGACAGGCTACCAGCTATGGGGTGGCTTTCTGTGAGAAATTCATAGAAGAGCTGGCACATTTTGAGGATTTGGTGGTAGTCAGTGGCTTTGCTTATGGGATAGATATCACCGCCCATAGGGCAGCCATTCGCCACGGAGTACAGACGATAGCTTGCTTGGCGCATGGTTTGGATACGCTCTACCCCGCCTCTCATAAGCGCTATGTGGCGGAGGTAGAGGCCAAGGGAGGCTTTGTTACCGAGTTCTGGCACCAAAGCAAGTTTGACCGCAAGAACTTCATCGGGCGCAATCGCATCATTGCAGGCTTGGCCGACGCTACTATAGTCGTGGAGTCGGCTCTTAAAGGCGGGAGTCTTGTAACGGCCGATATGGCTTTCTCCTACGACCGAGAAGTCTTTGCCATACCAGGCCGCGCAGATGACCTCTATAGCCAAGGCTGTAACCGACTGATTAAGACCGACAAGGCGCGGCTGATTACCTCCGCTGCTGACCTTATCTATTACATGGGCTGGGAGGTAGCCCAAAGTGCCCCCAAGGTCATCACCCCAGAGCTCTTTGTTGAGCTTACCCCAGAGGAGCAGACTGTGGTGGATTTCCTTCGAGAGCAAGGCAGGCAAACCTTAGACGACATAGCCAAAGGCTGTACCCTCCCCGTATATAAGCTCTCCAACCTACTCTTTCAGCTGGAGATGAAGGGAGTGGTAAGACCCCTACCAGGGAAACAGTTTGTCCTACAATAGTTCTGAATTGCAGAGCGTAGTGAAATTTGTACAATATTTCGTTGTTTGTAATTAAATTCGTAACTTTGCAGAGTGATAAAGTAAATACAGAACTTAAAACAATATTACTATTATGCCAACAGTATTAGAGAAACCTAAAAAAGCTACAAAAAAGGCAACAGAAGCCGACCTTGTAGCATCTGCTGAAGAAGCAAAACAAGAGAACGCTACTCCAATAAAGAAGAAATCCTTATTGGATATAGCTAAGGAGCTTGCGGAACATCCTCTTTTCACCATTAACGAAAAGGATAGAGATCTTATATATGGTTCTAATATGATGACAAGATTATTACAAGAGGAAGAACTATGAAATATTTCTTAGATACTAACATTATAATTATCTTATTTGAAGGGAGATATAACGAATTACGTCCATCTACCTTGGAGATATTAAGTGATACAGAAAATTCTTTCTATGCAAGTAGTATTTCCCTCTTGGAAATAGCACAGATATATAGGAAGAAACGTTTCGAGAATATTGATTACAATATATTCAACAAAGGAGATAAGCTGTTAGCACATATTCTTGAAGTTGTGTATTTAGTAAAAATTCTTCCTTTTGAGCAAAAACAAGCTTTTGTAGCAAGTTGTTTAGAATTTGTCCCCAAGCATAATGATCCCAATGATTTGGCTATTATTGCCCATGCTATAACAGAGAATATGCCCATTATTTCTTGTGATGACAAATTTCCTGCCTATCAAGCACAAGGAGCAAAGGTGATACATAACCCAAGAT